>DATINU010000173.1:0-7882 GCA_035473955.1 Allosphingosinicella sp. | reverse complement strand
CGCCCCCGGCGGTCAGGCCGAAGGGCGCCTCGGCCGGGCCGCTGACGCCGAGCGCGAGCTGGACGGCGGCGGGGCGGCGGCCGGCGAAGCGGGCGTCGAGCGTGACCGGGAAGCTGTCCCCGATCCCGGCCTGATGCGGCGCCGCGGCCGAGACCGACACGGAGCGGCCGGAAACGCCGAGCAGCATATCGAGCGCGCAGCAGGCGAGCAGCAAGGCGAGCAGGATCAAGCCGGCCGGCCACATGGCCGGCACCGCCAGCGCGATCAGCAGCGCCAAGGGCGCGATCGCCCCGGCGAGCAGGACGGCCAGGCGGGTCGGGTAGATCAACGCGGCGCCTCGGTCTCGTCGATCAGCCGGCCGATCACATCCTCGACCGGGCGGCCCTCGATCTCGGCGGCGGCGGAAAGGAGGACGCGGTGACGCAGCACCGGCCGGGCCAGCGCCTTGACGTCGTCGGGGATGACATAGTCGCGGCCCTGAAGCGCCGCGCGCGCCCGTGCCGCGCCGGCCAGCATCGCCGCGGCGCGCGGGGACGCGCCGGTTTCGAGATCGGCGGCGACGCGCGTCGAGCGAACCAGGTTCACGACATAATCGACGACGTCCGCGACCATCGGAATGGCTTCGACCGCGCCGACCGCTTCGCCGACCTGCTTCGCATCGACGCGCGGCTCGATCCCCCAATCCTCGGGCCGCGGCGCGCCGAAGCGGGCGCCGTGGGCGGCGACGATCCCTTTCTCCTCCTCGGCGGTCGGGTAACTCATCAGATGCTTGAACAGGAAACGGTCGAGCTGAGCCTCGGGCAACGGATAGACGCCCTGCTGCTCGATCGGATTCTGGGTCGCGATCACCATGAAGCTGCCGGGCAGCTTGTGGGTCTCGCCGTCGATGGTGACGGCGCGCTCCTGCATCGCCTCGAGCAAGGCGGCCTGAGTCTTCGGCGGGGTGCGGTTGATCTCGTCGGCGAGGAGGAGATCGCAGAAGATCGGCCCGCGGGTCAGCGTGAACTGGCTGGTCTGGAAGTTGAACAGGTTCGAGCCGAGGATATCGCCGGGCATCAGATCCGGGGTGAACTGGATGCGGCCGAAATCGAGCCCCAGCACCCGCGCGAAACATTGCGCGAGGAACGTCTTCGCCGTGCCCGGCGGGCCTTCGAGCAGGATATGGCCCGAAGAGAAGAGCGCGATCAGCATCAGCTCGACCGCATCGTCCTGGCCGACAATGGCCTTGGCCACGTCCTCCCGGATGCCGTCCGCGAGGGCTTTGACGTCGTTCACGTTCACCGGATGATGTCCTTCTTCCATTGAAACAAAGCGCGCGCCGCATCGACCAGCCCGGAGCGGGTGTCGGCGGCGGCGAGATTGTGGGCGAGGCCGCTGAATTGCGGGCCGTCGCGCGAAAGCCGGTCGAGATAGGCGTCGAGCGCCTCGCCCTGCAAAGCGGGCGGCGCGCCGGTCAGCCGGGCCGCATCCTGGCGGACGACTTCGGCATAGGCGCCGCCGAGCCGCGCCTCGCGCCGGGCGAGCTTGATCAGCCCCGGCGCTGTTTTCGACCAGGGCCGTTTTCCCGAAGGCGATGGCGCGCGTCTCGCGCCGGGCCTGGCCGAAGCGGAAGGCGCCGTGCAGGCCGGCGAGCAAGGCGGCGACGGCCAGCGCCAGGATCATCGGCAGGAAGGGCGGCTGCAGCGCGCTGCGGATCAGGTTCGGCCCGGAATTGGCGCCGAAGCCGTTGAGCGTGAGATCGAAGGCCATGGCCGTGCCTTCGGGCTCGCGCAGGCGGGTGAGGATGGTCAACGCCGCCGCGGCGGTCGCCCGGTCCTTGAGGCCGTGATTGTTGAACAGATCCGGATCGGCGGCGATGTAGAGCGGCTCGTCGCCGAGCCGGGCGAGCAGGACGCCGCCGTTGCTGGCGGTGAGCAACGGCGTCAGCGTCGGGCCGGCGATGGTCTGCGGCCAGCGCGGCTCGGGCACGGCGACGCCTTCGAGCAGGTCGCCGCCCTCGGCCGGACGGCGGCCGTCCTGCGCGCCCGAAATGCGCACGCGCAAAGCGGGATCGATCGACGAGGCGCTGAAACTGCCGACGCCTGGCGAGATCGCGCGCACCCAGCCGGCATGGCGCCGGTCGGGCTCGGTATCCCATTTGGGCAGGATCAGCAGGATCGGGCGGCCCTCGCGCAGCTGGCGCAGCCGGGTCAGCGCGGCGGGGCTGCTGCCCGGCTCCAGCGTGGCGACGACGAGCGAGGCGGCCTCGAGCTCGTCCTCGCTGTCGGCGAGCGCGCCGCCGCCGAAATCGCGGCTGAGGGCGACCAGCGCCTTGAAACCGGTCGCGCCGACCGAGAGCGGATGGGCGCGGCCGTCGCCGGTGCCCGCGGTCCGGTTTTCGAAGGCGACGATCAGGAGCAGGGCGACGGTCGCGGCCAGGCCGACGAAGACCATCGCCGCGATCACCCGGCCGCTGAACGGGCTGGCGCCGCTCGGCGCGCTCATCCCTGCCAACCTTCCGCGAAGGCGAATTCCTCGTAAGCCGCGCGGCAATCGCGCCAGTCGGTCTCGACCAGCGGGCGCTGGGCGAACAGGCTGCGCTCGACGCTCATCGCGATCCGGGTGAAGGCCGAGCGGGGGCGCGGCGGGATCGGCTCCAAAGCGGCGATGTCGCGGCTGGTGAAGGCGGGGCGCACCAGCGCCGGGCGGCGCGAATCGATATCCTCGATGCTCCGGAAGAGGAGGAGATGGGCGGCCTCCGAGAACAGCCCGCGGGCGGCGAGCGCGTCGGCCTCGCCGAGCAGGCCCTGCGCGACCTCGGCCTCGGGGCGCCAGTCGGCTTCCTCGCTGACGCGACCCGCCCGGTCCCAGGACCGCGTCATCATAAAGCGGACCAGGAAATAGAGCGCGACCAGCACGAGCAGGCCGAGCAGGACGTAGAACAGCATGCCGAGCTCGCCAGGCGCCGACAGGCCCGACGACGGCGCATTGAGATCGAGCGACGGCGGGGGCGAGGGCGCGACGGGCGGCGGCTGCGGAAGATCGAACTGGATCGAGGTGTCGGTGAGCAGCCGCTGGTGCGCGTCCGCGACCAGGGCCGGGTCCGGGGCCGGGGGCACGACCGGTCCGTCCGGCACCGGGGCCGGCATCGCCGATCCGTCCGGCACCTTCACGACCATGTGATAGTCTCCCCGGCCGCCCCCCGGCCCGCCGCCATCCTAGGCTCGGCCGCGCCCGCGGAGCAAGCGGCAACATGCCGTAACGCAAGCCGTTTTCGGCTGGACAGGGCGGCGCGCTTCGCCGAAGAAAATGGCGGGGACGCGAAGGGGGCGGAGCGGGCATGGCGACGGTCGAGCGGGCGCCGAAGATCGACAGCGGCCGCGTGATCAACCGCGGCTTCCGTTCGCTCGGCGACAATGTCCTGCCCTTCCTGATGGTCGCCTTGCTGTTCGTCGGGCTGCCGTCGGCGGCGATCCAGTATCTGCTGCTCGGGATGCGCGAGCTCGATCCCGGCTTCTTCTGGGCGGCGATGCTGGCTGGGTGGATGCTGGCCGCTCTGCTCCAGGGGATGCTGGTGCGCGCGACCGTCCTCGATCTCGCCGATCAGGACATGGAGATCGAAAAATGCGCAATGACGGCGCTGGCGCTGATCCTGCCGATCTTCGCGATCTCGTTGATCGTGGCGCTGGTGACGGTGGTCGGATTGCTGTTCGCGATCGTGCCGGGCACGCTCTTCTACATCGCGATGAGCGTCGCCATTCCGGCGCTGATCGAGGAGCGCGCCGGCGTCTTCGGCAGCCTGCGCCGCAGCTGGCGGCTGACCCGCGGCACCTGGCTGCAGATCTTCGTGCTGATGGTGCTCTATCTGATCTTCTGGGGCGTGGTCTCGACGATCTTCGGGGTCGCCTTCGGCGTGCGCAATTTCGGCATGGGTGCCAACGAACCGCTGATGGCGGCGCTCAGCAACGGCCTGTCGGCGACGATCACGGCCGCGGTCGGCGCGGTGATGCTCGCCTCGCTCTACGTCGAACTGCGCTCGGTCAAGGAAGGCGCGACCACCGACGACCTGGCCTCGATCTTCGCCTGACGGGAGCGGGGATGGTGGACGCACCAGGGCTCGAACCTGGGACCCGCTGATTAAGAGTCAGCTGCTCTACCAACTGAGCTATGCGTCCGTGCCGTGAAGGCGAAGGCGGCCATCTAGTGGCGGCGTTCCCGAATTGCAACCGCTAGAGCGCGTGCCGCGCCCCCAGTTTGTCCGCCGCGATTTCCGAGCCGCTGGATGGCTCGATCCAGCTCGAAATCGCTCTCAGCGGCGCAGCGCGTCCTTGCGGGTGTCGCGGTCGATCGACATGAGGACGCCGAGGCAGATCATCACGGTCAGCATCGCCGAGCCGCCGTAGGAGACGAGCGGCAGCGGGATGCCGACCACGGGGGCGAGGCCCATCACCATCAAGAGGTTGATCGCGGCGTAGAAGAAGATGGTCGCGGTCATGCCCGCCGCGGCCAGCTTCTCGAAGCGGCTCCTGGCATCGCGGGCGACGGCCATGCCCCAGCGCATGAACAGGACGAAGAGCAGGATCAGGAAGAGGCCGCCGACCAGCCCCCATTCCTCGGCGATCGCGGCGAAGATGAAATCGGTGTGCGGCTCCGGGAGGAAATCGCCGCTCGCCTGGGTGCCGTGCAGGAAGCCCTTGCCGAACAGCCCGCCCGAGCCGATCGCGATCTTGGATTGCGTCAGGTGATAGCCGGCGCCGAGCAGGTCCTGCTCGGGATTGAGGAAGATCAGCACGCGCTGCTGCTGGTGCGGCATCAGGAAGGAGAAGATCACCGGCATGGCGGCGGCGAGCGTCGCCAGGCCGCCGAGGAACAGCCACAAGGGAAGCCCGGCGAGGAACATCATCACGATCGTGCAGCAGGCGATCAGCATCGCGGTGCCGAGATCGGGCTGGGCGAGAATGATCAGGGTGGGGAAGCCGACCAGCAGAAGGGCCGGCCAGATCGCCGACCAGCGCCTGATCTCGCGCGGCGGCACGCCGGCGTAGAAGCGGGCGAGGACGATGACGAGGACGGGCTTCATCAGCTCCGAAGGCTGGATCCGGATCACGCCGAGATTGAGCCAGGAGCGGGCGCCGCCGCCGACCTCGCCGATCACCATGACGAGGAAGAGGAGGAGGATCACGCCCACATAAGGGAGGAAGACCAGCTCCTTGTAGGTGTCCGGCCGCACGTAGGACATGCCGATCGCCATCACCAGGAACATGGCGAAGCGGATCACGTGGGGCAGGGCATAGGGCATCATCCCGCCGCCGCCGCCGGGGCTGGTCGAATATTGGCCGACCGCGCCGAAGGCGGCGATGGCGAGCACCACCCAGAGCACCCGCCAGGGGAGGGCCGAGATCGGTTTGGGGACGAAGGCGAGCGCCATCAGGCGGGCGCCGCGGAGGGCGGCGGCGCGCCGGGGGGACGGCTGTTCCAGGCCTCGGCGCGGCGCGCCATCCGCTCGAAGATGTTGCCGCCCCAGCTTGCCTCGAGCGGCAGCAGCCGCGACATGGCGAGATCCTTGTCGAACAGATAGGTGAGCACGTCGGATGCGACCGGCGCGGCGGCGCGGGCGCCGCCGAGGCCGTGCTCGATCACCACCGAGCCGGCGTAGCGCGGCGCGCCGACCGGGGCGAAGAAGACGAACAGGCCGTGATCGCGATATTTCCAGGCCGCGCCGGCCCGGCCGCGGTCGGCGCCGATGTTGCGGACCTGGGCGGTGCCCGTCTTGCCGGCCATGCGGATGTCGGGGAAGGGCAGCTTGCTGCGCCCCGCCGTGCCGGCGCCGTTCACCACCTCGTCCATGCCGCTGCGCACCGCCTCGAAGCTCGCCCCCGCGAAGGGCAGCGGCGCGGGGCGGGCCAGCGGGCCGTCGATCAGCCGGGGCTGGACGTCGCGGCCCGAGGCGACCCGCGCCGCCATCACCGCGAGCTGGAGCGGATTGAGGATCACATAGCCCTGGCCGATCGCGGCGTTCAGCGTATCGGACTGGCTCCAGTCCTGATGGTAGCGGCGCTGCTTCCAGGCCGGATCGGGAATCGTGCCGTAGCTTTGCGAGACGACCGGCAGCTCGCCGAAGCGCTGGCCGAGGCCGAGGCGCTTGGCCATGACCGAGAAGCGCTCGATCCCGATCCGCCGCCCCATCGTATAGAAATAGGTGTTGCAGCTCTTGGCGATCGCCCGGTGCAGGTTCATCGGCCCATGCACGCCGAGGCAGCCGTAGCGCCGGTTGCCGAGCGTGTAGCCGCCGCCGCAGCTGACCGTCTCCTCGGGGTCGACGCCCGCCTCCATCAGCGCCATCGCCACCGCGGGCTTGAAGGTCGAGCCCGGCGGGTAGAGCGCGTTCAGCGTCTTGTTGATCAGGGGGTGGCGCTCGTCCTGGCGCATCATCTCCCATTCCGAATGGCTGATCCCGTCGGAAAAGGCGTTCGGATCGTAGGCCGGCATCGAGGCCATGCACAGGATGTCGCCGGTCAGGCAATCGAGCACCACGCAGGAGCCCGATTCCTCGCCCAGCCGCCGCGCCGCGAAGCTTTGCAGGCCGGCGTCGATCGTGACCTTGAGCCGCGGCCCCTGCTGATCGGGCAGGGTGCGCAGCTCCTGCACCAGCCGGCCGCGCGCGGTGACCTCGACCCGCGCCTGGCCGGGGCGGCCGCGCAGCCGCTGCTCCATCACCTTTTCGAGGCCTTCCTTGCCGACCTTGAAGCCCGGCGCGATCAGCAGCGGATTGCGGTTCTCGGCCTCGTAATCGTGGCGGTTCGGGGTGCCGACATAGCCGATCAGATGGCCGACCGCGGCCCCTTCCGGATAGGAGCGCGAGAACGCGCGCAGGGGGGAGACGCCGGGCAGTTCGGGGAGCCGCACCGTCACCGCCGCGAACTTGTCGAACGCCAGATGTTCGGCGACCGGGACGGGCTGGAAGCCGGCGGCGGCGGCGAGATCGCGGCGGATCCGGGTCACCGTTTCGGCATCGAGGCCCAGGATCTCGGTCAGCACCCGGATCACCTGCTCCCTGTCCTCGAGCTGGTCGGGGATGAGATCGATCCGGAAATCGCTGTTGTTGACCGCCATGGGCTGGCCGTGGCGGTCGACGATCCAGCCGCGGCGTGGCGGAATCAGCCGGCTGCTGATCCGGTTCGCCTCGGCGAGGTCCGCATAGCGCTCATTCTCGGCGATCGAGATATAGCCCATGCGCGCCGCCAGCAGCGCGCCGACGCCGGTCTGCATCCCGCCGATCACGAAGGCGCGGCGCGAGAAGGTCGAGGCCTGGCTGTTCTCGGTCGGGACCGGGCCGCCGCCGAACAGGCGCCTTTTCACCTGCTTGCTCCGCCGAGCCGCCAGCGATCGAGCCCGAGCACGAGCCGCGCCGCGAGCGGATAGACGAGGATCGACAGCGCAAGCTGCGGAAGCATCACCGTGAACATCGTCTCGCTGCCCATGAGGAGGGCAATGTACCACACGCCGAAGCCGTGAAAGGCCAAAGCGGCGGCGGCGAGCAGCCAATCCATCCAGAAATCGCGGAAGCCGAGCCGGTAATCGACATAATCGAGCGCCAGGAACGTCACCGTCCAGAGCAGCATCGCCTGGCCGAGCGGGTGGCCGGAGACGAGGTCGGCGAACAGGCCGAAGGCGAGCCCCAATTGGGCCGGCCAGATTTCGGGGCGGAGCAGCCGCCAGGTGAGGACGATCAGGAAGCCGAAATCGGGGAGCAAAGGCGAATGCATCACCACCGGGAAAAGCGCGAGCAGGATCGCCAGGGCGGTGGAGAGGAACGGCACCCAGCGCCGCCGGAAATCGCGGATCGCGACCTCGGTGCTGGAACCGGCGATCCGGCTCATCGCGGCGGCGCCCGGGGCGGCGG
>DATINU010000172.1:0-8148 GCA_035473955.1 Allosphingosinicella sp. | reverse complement strand
GCCAGAACGTCGCGATGGTGCGGTTCGAAACGCAGCGGCGCGACGCCGGCGGCCGCACCGAGCCGCCGCGCGCCTGGGTCGCCCTGGTCCGCTACCGCTATTCGGGCGAACCGATGCGGACCGAGGACCGCTTCATCAATCCGCTCGGCTTCCAGGTGGTGCGCTATCGCCGCGATGCCGAGACGCTGCCGCCCGAGCCGGCGACGCAGGCGCCGCCCGCGCAGGCGACATTGATCCGGCCCGGTGTCCCGCCGCCGCCGCAGGTCCAGCAACCGCCGCCGCGCCCGGCCCCGGTGGAGCCCGAGCTGTGAGGCGCGCGCTGCTTGCCGCCGCCTTCGCGCTGCTCGCGGCGCCGCTGCCGGCGCAGGACCAGCCGGCCGCCCCGGCCGGCGACCCGCGCATCCGGGTGGTCGATTATTCCGAGGACAGGGTGATCCCGCTGCAGGCGGCGCCCGGCTATCAGCTCACCGTCGAGTTCGGACCGGACGAGCAGATCGAAAGCGTCGCGGTCGGCGACAGCGCCGCCTGGCAGGTGACTCCGAACCGGCGGCGCGACCATCTCTTCGTGAAGCCGATCCAGTCGGGCGTTCCCACCAACATGACGGTGGTGACGAGCGTGCGCGTCTATCTGTTCGATCTGACCCCGCTCTACGGCGCTTCGGCGGACATGGCTTATACGGTGCGCTTCTCCTATCCCGATGCGGGCGCGGCCGGTGCGACCCAGCAAGCCGAGGCGGAGCAGGTGCTCGAAGGGCGCTACCGGGTGAGCGGCGCCCGCTCGCTGAGGCCCAGCCGGATCAGCGACGACGGCCGCCACACCTATATCGAATGGGCGCGCGACCGTTCGATCCCGGCGGTCTACGCGATCGACGCGCAAGGGCGCGAGGGGCTGGTCAACGGCATGATGCGCGACGACATCTTCGTGATCGACAGCGTCGCCCAGCGGCTGATCTTCCGGATCGACCAGGCGACCGCCCGCGCCACCCGCGTCGAGCAGAGGGCGCGCTGATGGCGAGCAAGGCACCCCCCGGCGACCCGAGGGTCATGGCCCGGCTTCCGGAAGAAGCCGATGCGATGCCGATGGTGCGCCGGCCGCGGTCCGGCCTGCCGGTCTGGGCGATCGCCGCGCTCGTGCTGGTCGCGGCGCTCATGCTCTTCCTGGTCCTCGACGGCCGCCGCCGCGACGCGAGCGCGCCGTCGGTCCGCCCGCGCGCCGCCGATGCGCTGAACGCCGCCGCGCCGCCGCCGCCTTTGTTCGTGCCGCAGGCGCCGATCCCGGTCGCAGTGCCGGTGGCGCCGGCGCCGGCCCAGGCCGCGCCGGCGCCACGGCCGCAGATCGTCTATATTCCACAGGCGGTGCCGATCCCGGCGCCGGCGCCGCTCCCCGAAGTGCCGATCCCGCAGCCGCAGCCGCAACGGATCGGCAACGAGGCGGCGTTGGTGTTCGATGCCGGGGTCGCGGCCTCGGGCGGCGCGGCCGGCGCAGCCGAGGGTGCCGCTGCCCCCGCGGCGGATGCGGCGAACGCCGCGGCCGGCCCAGCGCCGCAGGGCGGCGGTCGCGCGCGCGCCGGCGTCTTCGCCAACCGGGGCACCACGGTGGCGCAGGGGACGCTGATTCCCGCGGTGCTGGAAACGGCGCTCGATTCGACCCGGCCCGGCTTCGCCCGCGCGATCGTCTCGCGCGACGTGCGCGGCTTCGACGGCAGCCGGGTGCTGATCCCGCGCGGCAGCCGGCTGATCGGCGAATATCGCTCGGAAGTCGCGCCGGGGCAGCGCCGGGCCCTGGTCAACTGGACCCGGCTGATCCGGCCCGATGGGGTCACCATCGCGATCGGCTCGCCCGCCGGCGATCCACTCGGCCGCGGCGGCATCCGCGCGCGGGTCAACACCCATTTCTTCGAGCGCTTCGCCGGCGCGATCCTGCAATCGGCGCTCGATATCGGCGTCAACCTCGCCACCGGCCTCGCCAATGACGGCGACACGGTGGTCGTCGTCCCGGCCACGGGCGCGGTCCAGCAAAGCACGAGCCAGATCATCCAGCCCGCGCAGATCACGCCGACGCTCAGCGTGCGGCAGGGCACGAGCATCTCGATCTTCGTCGCCCGCGATCTCGATTTCACCGGCGTCGAAGCAAGACGGTGAGCACGCGCCCGGCCAACGACGCCGCCCACGACGAGGGCGGCGTTTACCTGCGCTCCTATCTCGCGCCGCTGACCGGGATGCTGGCGCGGCCCGACGTCACCGACATCTACGTCAATCGCCCCGGCGAGCTCTGGGTCGAGACCATCGGCGGCGAGATCGAGCGGCATGAGGCGCCCCGTCTCGACGAGGCGACCCTGGCGAGGCTCTCCCGCCAGATCGCGGCACTTTCGCACCAGGGGATCAGCCGCGAGCATCCGTTGCTCTCGGCGACGCTGCCGGATGGCGCGCGGGTGCAGATCGTGGCGCCGCCGGCGACGCGCGGGCCGCTGGCGCTCGCCATCCGCAAGCATGTCTCGCCCGACCTCAAGCTCGACGATTATGTCGCGACCGGCGCCTTCGCCGAGACGAGGGGGCGGGAAGGGCTGGAGCGTTCGGGGGCCGACAAGGCGCTGGCGGACAAGCTCGCCAAAGGCGACATCGCCGGTACGCTCGCCGATGCGGTGAGGGCGCGCAAGAACATCCTCGTCTCGGGCGGCACCTCGACGGGCAAGACCACCTTCCTCAACGCGCTGCTGCGCGAGGTGCCCGCCCAGGAGCGGCTGATCCTGATCGAGGATACGGCCGAGCTCTTCGTCCGCCACCAGAACATGGTCGGGCTGCTGGCGGCGCGGAGCGCGCTTGGCGAAGCGCAGGTGACGGCGAACGATTTGCTGGCGGCGTCGTTGCGGATGCGGCCCGACCGGATCATCGTCGGCGAGCTGCGGGGACCCGAGGCCTTCGCTTTCCTGCGCGCGGTCAATACCGGCCATCCCGGGTCGATGACCACGGTTCATGCCGACAGCGCCCAGCGCGCGGTCGAGCAGATCGTGCTGCTGGCGCTGCAGGCCGGCACCGAGCTGACCCGCGACGACGTTCGCCATTACATCACCAGCACGGTCGACGTCTTCGTCCACCTCGACCGGGTCGCCGGCAAGCGCCGCGTCGCCGAGGTGGTGCTGAGCCATTGAGCGGATCGATGGCGCGCGAGATTGCCGGGGATGCGGGGCTGCTGGCCTGCTTCGATTTCTGCCTGCGCTCGGAAATCCCGCTGCCGGAACTGCTTGCCGCCGGCGAGGCGGACGGCCGCGACGTGGTCGAAATCCGCCTCGGCAGGCTGCCCGAGACGCTGCCGCAGGCGCACACGACCGCACCAGCGCTCCATTATGCGGACGGCGAGGTGCTGCTCACCATCGAGGGCGTCGGCCGCTATCTGGTCCGCGGCGGGCGGGAGATCGTCGTCGACCCGGCCGAGGGCGGCTCCGAGCGGAACCTCCGCCTGTTCCTGCTCGGCTCGGCGCTCGGCCTGCTCTGCTATCAGCGCGATCTGCTGCCGCTGCACGCCAATGCGATCGTGGCGAACGGCGGCGCCTATGCCTTTGCCGGCCCCTCGGGCGCCGGCAAATCGACCCTGGCCGCGCATTTCGGCCGGGCCGGCTATCCGGTGCTGTGCGACGACGTGTGCGTGATCAGCTTCGCGGGCGCGGAGCCGCTCGCCTGGCCCGGCCTGCCGCGGCTCAAGCTCTGGGGCGACGCCGCCGCCGCTTTCGGCCACGACCGGCAGGAACTCGACCAGGCGATCGAGGGCCTCGACAAATATCATGTCCCGCTCGCCGCCGCCGCGGCGCCGGCAGCGGTGCCGTTCCGCCGCCTCTATCTGCTCGCCCGCGCCGGGGATGGGGAGGACGAGGCGATCGTCCGGCTGCGCGGCCTGGAAGCGATGGAGGCGGTAATGGGCCAGGCCTATCGCGGCCTCTATATCGGCCCGATGGGGCTCACCGGTCGCTATTTCGGCCATTGCGCGGCTTTGCTCGCTTATGCCGAGGTCTATGAGGCGCGCCGCGCCTGGGGCTATGAGGTGTTCGACGAAGCCGCCGCCAGGCTTGAGCGGCACATTGCGGGCGAGGGGTGAGGCTTTTGACCCCCAACCCCCCTTTTGCTAGCGCTCCGGCCGAGGGAGATTGGGCATGAACGTCAAAGCCTTGCTCGACGGCGGCAGCGTCGTGGCGCGAAGCGAAGCCTTGCTGACCGCCGAGGTCGACGGCGAGCTGATCGCGATGAGCGTCGATCAGGGCGCCTGCTACGGCATGAACCCGGTCGGGACGCGGATCTGGGCCTTGCTCGCCGAGCCGCGCACGATCGACAGCCTCTGCGACCAATTGGCCGAGGACTATGACGTCGATCCCGCCACCTGCCGGCGCGACGTCCTCGACCTGCTCGACACGCTCGCTGCGGAAAAGCTGGTGACGGTGAAAGCGGCCTGACATGTCCGCATTGGCGGGGCGCTGGAACCATGACGGGCGGACGGACGCCGGCGAGGCGTGCCGCAAGATGCTCGCCGCGCAGGAGATTTACGGCCCGCATGACGGCGCCGCCTGGGACGGCGGCGACGTCGCGCTCGGCCGGCGGCTGTTCCGGACTTTGCCCGAGGATGCGTATGACCGCCAGCCGCTCGCCGGCGCGGGCGGCCGCTATCGCCTGATCGCCGATGTGAGGCTCGACAATCGGGACGAGCTGGCCGCTTCGCTGGGGCTCGACGCGACGACCGCGGCCGGGATGGCGGACGCCGCCTTCCTGCTCGCCGCCTGGGAGAAATGGGGCGAGGATTGCTTCCCTCATTTGCTCGGCGATTATGCCTTCGCGCTCTGGGACGCGGAGACGCACCGGCTGATCCTGGCGCGCGATCCGATCGGGATGCGGCCGCTCCATTATCATCGGGGCGCCGGCTTCTTCGCCTTCGCCTCGATGCCCAAGGGGCTGCACGCGCTGCCCGATATCCCTTACGCGCCCGACGAGACGCGGGTGGCCGAGCTGCTCGCCCTGCTGCCCGAAAGCGGCCCGGCGAGCTATTTCGAAGGGATCAGCCGGGTCGAACCCGGGCAGCTGGCGATCGTCACGGCCCAGGGCATCGACACCCGGCGGCATTGGAATCCGACCCGCAAGTCCCTCCCGGCCTGGACCGGCGGCGATCCGGCCGAGGCTCTGCGCGCCGAGCTCGGCCGGGCGGTGGCCGCACGGCTGCGGGGCGGCGGCGGCAGGGTGGGCGCGCATCTCAGCGGCGGCATGGACAGCTCCGCCGTGGCGGCGACGGCGGCCCGGCTGCTGGCGGGAGGCGAGGGCAGGGTGGTCGCCTTCACCTCGGTGCCGCGCGAGGGCTATGACGGCCCGGCGCCCAAGGACCGGATCGGCGACGAAGGCCCGCTCGCGGCGGCGACGGCGGCGCTCTATCCGAACATGGAGCATCTTCGCGTGCGCCCGGCCGATACCAACACGCTCGACGGGCTCGATCGCGATTTCTTCCTGCTCGAGCGGCCCTTGCTCAACGCCTGCAACCAGGGCTGGTGGAACGCGATCAACGCCGAGGCGAAGCGGCGGGGGATCGGCGTGCTGCTGACCGGCGCGCTCGGCAATATGACGATCAGCTATGGCGGCATGGAAGCGCTGCCGGAGCTGGCCGCGAAGGGGCGACTGCTGAAGCTGCTGGGGCTGAGCCGGGCGCTGATCAAGCGGGGGCATTTCCGCTGGTCGGGCGCGCTCGCCGCCGCCTTCGGGCCCTGGATGCCGGCCGGTTTGTGGAAACGGCTCAACCGGATGCGCAACGGCGCCCGCTTCGAGTTCAGCGATTATGCCGCGATCAATCTCGAGCAGAGCGCGGCGCTCGACATGACGGGGCGCGCCCGCGCCCGCGGGCTCGATCTCGCCTATCGGCCGCGCAAGAACGGGTTCGAGGCGCGGCTGTGGGCCTTGCGCCGCACCGATCAGGGCAATTTCCAGAAAGCGGCGCTGGCCGGCTGGGGTGTGGACTTGCGCGATCCCACCGCGGACCGGCGCTTGATCGAATTCTGTCTCTCGCTCCCCACGGAGGCCTTTATCGGCCGGGAAGGGCCCGGTTCGCTCGCCCGCCGCGCCTTCGCGGACCGGCTTCCGGCCGCGGTCCTCGCCGAGCGGCGCAAGGGGCTGCAGGCGATCGACTGGCACGAAGCGCTGACCGCGGCGCGCGAGGAGCTCAGAATCGAGCTTTCGCGACTCGAAAACGTGCCCTCGGCGGCCACGGCCCTCGATTTGGCCCGGATGCAGGCTCTGGTCGAGGATTGGCCGAGCGGAGACTGGAACAGCCATGCCGTCGCCACCCGCTACCGGCTGGCGTTGCTTCGCGGCATCGCTGGCGGACATTTCTTGCGCAAAGCCTCGCGAAGTAACGCATAATGCCACTTCGGGCTTTTCAACCGCGTTCGTTCATACTATGCGGATGGTCTAATTCGGCACACGATTAAGCAAAGGGGTGCACATGACCGAGGTAAAGAAGGCCGCCAAATCCGCCAACGCCAAGGCCGCGTGGGAGCGTCCTGAGCTTCGCCGCATGGCCGCCGGCAGCGCCGAAGCCGCGTTCAACGCCGCCAGCGACGGGGCGACCCAGAACAGCTAGGCTGCGAATCGATCGTTTCAAAGGGGGCTGCGGGAAACCGCGGCCCCCTTTGCACGTCAGCTTCACCCGCGAATCGCCAGGACAAAAAAGAGCGGGGCGGCGTTTCCGCCGCCCCGCTTCGATTCGCGTCAGTTCTGGCCGATCGCCGGCAACGTGAAGGCGCCGTCCGCGGTGACGTTGCCGTTCAGATAATTGTTGCCGTAGGTGTTCACGATCGCGCCGCCGCCGAAGGCGACGCCGGTGCCGTTGCCCGTGATCGAGGTGTTGCCCACGCGGATCCGCGCGAGCGGGCCGCTGGCGAGCACGCCGTTCGAGCTGTTGTTCGACGCCCACGAATTGACCAGCAGGATGTTGGTCGTGGTGGTCGCGGCCGGGCCGTTGGCGACGACGCCGTTGGCATTGCCGCTGATCGAGCTGTTCTCGATCGTCGCGTTGATGCCGCCGACATTGGTGTTGCCCGTGGTATCGACCCTGAAGCCGTTGCTCGAATTATTCTCGAGGCGGACGTTGCTGAGCACGACCCGCGCCGTACCGTTGGCACCGGTCTGCTGGACCTGCACCCCGTTCTGGCTGTCGGTGACGGTGACGTTGTTCAGGAGAACGTCGGCGAAGGCCGGGCTGTTCACCGAGACGCCGCTGCCGCCATTCTGATTCTGGATGAAGACATCCTGCATGTGCAGCGAGCGGCCCGAAACGAAGCGGACGCCGTTCAGGCCCGGCGTGGTGCCGGCGCCGTCGATCGTGAGGCCGCGCAGGATCACGTCGATCGTGTTCGGCGTCCCGGTGGCCGAGTCGTTGACGTTGACGCCGTTGATCCCGCCCGAATTCAGGATGCTGCCGAGCGTGCCGGTGCAATCGATGGTTATCGACTTGGTGATCGTCACCGTGCCGTAGCCGCCGGGATCAAGGCAGTTGATCTCGCCGCCCGCGGCGGTCTTGGAGATCGCGCCCGCGAAGGTCTTGCAGGGCGCGGTGCGGCTGCACGGATTGACGTCGTCGCCGACACCCGACACCCAGGTGCGCGTGGCCTGCGCGGAGGCGGCGGTGGTGCCGATCCCGCCCAGCCCGAACGCGGCTGCACTGCACAATGCGATAATCTTGACCGTCTTCATTTGCCCATTCTCCTCTTCTGAAAGCCCGCTCATTATCGGGCCTGCGAATCGGTTACTGTGCGAAATCCTACAAAAAAAGGGGCGACGCCGAAGCGCCGCCCGATGGGTCGCGATGGACGGGGCGAAGCGCCCCGCCCGCCGCCTAGTTTTGGCCGATCGCGGGCAGCGTGAAGGCGCCGTCCGCGGTGATGTTCCCGTTGAGGTAATTGTTGCCGTACGTGTTCACGATCGCCCCGCCGCCGAACGCCAGGCCGGTGCCGTTACCGGTGATCCCGGTGTTGCCAACCCGGATCCGGGCGGTCGCCCCGCTGGCGAGGATCCCGTTCGTGCTGTTGTTCGAAACCGCCGAGTTGATCAGCAGCACATTGGCGTTCATCGTCCCGACCGGCGTGTTCACGACGAGCCCGTTGGCATTGCCGCTGATCGAGCTGC
>DATINU010000171.1:0-6871 GCA_035473955.1 Allosphingosinicella sp. | reverse complement strand
GCGGTCTGGCTGGCGCTGCTGGTCGGGCTCAGCCGGGTCATGCTCGGCGTCCATTGGCCGAGCGACGTGATCGGCGGCTGGGCGTTCGGCCTGTTCTGGACCTTGCTGATCCTCCGCCTCGCCGGCCATCCGGTCGTCGAGGGGCTCAGCCCTTCCGGAACACCACCGACAGATTGTTCGCCGGCATCTCCGTAACGCCGTCGAGGCGCAGCCCATGCTTTTCCGCCTCGGCAACCACAGCTTCGAGATCGCGCACGCCCCAGTCCGGGTCGCGCGCGCGCAGGCTTTCGTCGAAGGCCTCGTTGCTCGGCGCGGTTGCCACGCCTTCGCGCCGGTAGGCGCCGTACAGATAGAGCGGCGCGCCCTCGGCGAGCAGCCGCCCGGTGCCGCGCAACAGCCCGGCGGTCGCCGCCCAGGGGCTGATATGGACCATGTTGATGCAAAGGATCGCGTCGGCCTCCGCCACCGGCCATTCCGCCGCCCGGGCGTCGAGCGAGACCGGCGGCAGCAGGTTGAAGAGCCCCGCCTCCGCCCGCCAGGCCTCGATCGAGCGAAGCGCCGCCGGCTCGGGATCGCTCGGCTGCCAGAGCAATTTCGGAAAGGTGCGCGCGAAATGGAGCGCATGCTCTCCGCTCCCGCTCGCCACCTCGAGCACCAGCCCGCGCACCGGCAGCACCTCCGCCAGCACCCCGGCGATCGGCTCCGCATTGCGCGCGACGTGCGGTGCCGAGCGGCGGGCGTCGGTCATTGCCCCTGCTTGCCTTCCCAATCGTAGCGCCAGACGAACAGGCCGATGCTGATCGGCAGCGTCGCATAAGCGAGCGGCGCGATCCTCCCGGTCGCCTGGAAAGAGGCCAGCATGATCGAAACGAGGCCGGTCAGCGTCAGGATCAGCCAGATCCGCATCTCGCCGCTTACGCCTCGCCGCTCGACCCGGCTCAGCGCGGGATTGCGCTGCGCCTCGCGGAACAAGGCAGCAGTGGTTGCGGCCATCGCCACGAAGCCGGCGCCGTAGACGAAGAAGAGATCGCCGACGTCGCCATCGAACGGGGTCCCTGCGCCACCCATGAAGGTCGCCCAGGACCGCGCCATCGCCTGCAGCGGGTGGATGTAGACCAGCACCAGGAAGATCAGCAGCACGGTGAGCAGCGACGAGAGCCAGTCCCCCTCGCCCCGGAAGCGACGCCAGCGGACATGGGCGAACCAGAACATCAGGATCGCCGCGAAGCCGATCGCGAAAGCCGGCACGCCCGCCACCGCCTCGGCGAGCATCGCATAGGAGGTCGGCGCCTCGCTCCCGCCGATGACAAGCAAGGTGACCCCGAAGGCGAAGGCCGCGTCGGTGAAATTGTCCAGCCGGCTGGTCGACATCCGCGCCCCCCTTTTGCGCCTACTCCGCGGCTTCCGCCTGCACCGGCTCCTTGTACACCAGGATCGGCTTCCTCGCCGCCAGCGTCTCGTCGAGCCGGCGCCGGGGGGCGTGGACGGGCGCGGCCTTCATCGTCTCGTCGCCCGCTTTCGCCCGCGTCGCCACGCTGCGCAGCGCGCCGATGAACTGATCGAGCGTCGCCTTGCTCTCCGTCTCGGTCGGCTCGACCAGCATCGCCCCGTGCACGACCAGCGGGAAATACATGGTCATCGGATGAAAGCCTTCGTCGATCAGCGCCTTGGCGAGATCGAGCGTGGTTAGGCCGCCTCCGAAGCCTTTGTCGGAGAAGAGCGCCTCGTGCATGCACGGCCCCGAGCCGCCGAACGGCGCGTCGAGCAGGTCCTCCATGCTCCTGAGCACGTAATTGGCGTTCAGCACCGCATCCTCGGCCACTTGCCTGAGGCCGTCCGCGCCGTGGCTCATCATATAGGTGAGCGCGCGGGTGAACATGCCCATCTGGCCGTGGAAGGCGACCATCCGGCCGAAGCTGCCGGCGTGATGCTCGTCTGCGTTCTCTTCTTCGACGAGCACATATTGATCGCCCTGCTTCTCGACGAAGGGCAAGGGCGCATAAGGCGTCAGCGCCGCGGAAAAGACCACCGGACCCGAGCCCGGCCCGCCGCCGCCATGCGGGGTGGAGAAGGTCTTGTGCAGATTGATGTGCATCGCGTCGATGCCGAGATCGCCCGGCCGCACCCGCCCCACGATCGCGTTGAAATTGGCGCCGTCGCAATAGACGAGCCCGCCCGCGGCGTGGACCGCCTCCGAAATCGCGATCATCTCGGGCTCGAACAGGCCGCACGTATTGGGGTTGGTGATCATCACCCCCGCCACGTCCGGCCCCAGCCGGCCCTTAAGCGCCGCCAGATCGACCCGCCCCGCCGCCGTCGCCGGGATGTTCTCGACCCGGTAGCCGGCGAAGGCGGCGGTGGCCGGATTGGTGCCGTGCGCGCTTTCCGGCACGAGGATCACTTCGCGCGCATCACCCCGCGCCTCCAGCGCCGAGCGGATCGCGAGCAGCCCGCAAAGCTCGCCATGCGCGCCCGCCTTGGGGCTCATCGCCACGCTGTGCATGCCGGTGAGCTTGACCAGCCATTCGGCCAGCCGGTCGATCAGCTTCAGCGCGCCCTGCACGGTATCGACCGGCTGCAGCGGGTGGATATCGGCGAAGCCCGGCATCCGCGCGACCTTCTCGTTCAGCCGCGGATTGTGCTTCATCGTGCACGAGCCGAGCGGGAAGACGCCGAGATCGATCGCGTAATTCTGCCGGCTGAGCCGGGTATAATGCCGCACCGTCTCGGGCTCCGAGAGGCCGGGCAGCCCGATCTCCCGGTTCCGCGCAAGGCCGCCCAGCTTGTCGGCGGCGCTCGGCGCTGCGGCGAAATCCACTCCGGTCTGGCCGACATCGCCGATCTCGAACAGCAAGGGCTCCTCGAGCATCAGCGCCCGGTTACCGGTGAAGGTCTCAGCGCTGCCCTCCGCATTCTCCGGCCGCTCGGGCCGCCAGCCGCCTGCGTTGATGCTCATGCCAGCACTCCTTCAAGCGCCGTGGCCAGCGCCTCAACATCCTCGTCGGTCACCGTCTCGGTCACCGCCACCACCAGCCCGTTCGCCAGCGCATCCTCCCCCGGATAGAGCCGCCCGAGCGAGACCCCGCCCAGCACGCCTCTGTCGACCATCGCGCGTACTGCCGGCCGCGCCTCCTTGGGCAGCTTCAGCGTGAATTCGTTGAAAAAGCTGTCGTTGACCAGGCTTACCCCCGGCACCTCGGCCAGCCGCTCCGCCGCCGCCACGGCTTTGGCATGATTGAGCGTGGCGAGCCGCCTGAGGCCCTTCTCGCCCAGCAAAGTCATGTGCATCGTCCAGGCCAGCGCGCAGAGCACCGAGCTGGTGCAGATGTTGGAGGTCGCCTTCTCGCGCCGGATATGCTGCTCCCGGGTCGAAAGCGTCAGCACGAAGCCGCGCTTCCCCTCCGCATCCACCGTCTCGCCGACCAGCCGCCCGGGCAGCTGCCGCACATATTTCTCGCGCGTGGCGAACAGGCCGACATAAGGCCCGCCGAATTGCAGCCCGACGCCGATCGACTGGCCCTCGCCGACGACGATGTCCGCGCCCATCTCGCCGGGCGACTTGATCGCGCCCAAGGCAACCGGCTCGGTCACCACGGCGATCAGCAGCGCGCCAGCCGCCTGGCATTTCCCGGCGAGGCCGGACAGATCGCAAATCCGCCCGAGAATGTCGGGATATTGCACGACCACGCACGAGGTCTCGCCATCCACCGCCAGCGCATCCACGTCGGCCGCGGCCTCGAGCTTCGGCGGCTCGCAATGCAGCGCGTCGCCGGTGAACTTCGCCATCGTCCTGGCGACCGAGACGTAATGCGGATGCAGCCCGCCCGAGAGGATGGCCTTCTTTCGCTTGGTGATCCGCGCCGCCATGGCGATCGCCTCCCAGCAGGCGGTCGAGCCGTCATACATCGAGGCGTTGGCGACGTCGCAGCCATAAAGCCGCGCCACCTGGGTCTGAAATTCGAACAGGGCCTGCAGCGTGCCCTGCGCGATTTCGGGCTGGTAGGGCGTGTAGCTGGTCAGGAATTCGCCGCGCTGGATCAGGTGATCGACGCTGGCCGGAATATGATGTTTGTAGGCGCCGCAGCCGAGGAAGAAGGGCACTTCCCCCGCCACCATGTTCTGCCGCGCCAGCGCGCCAAGCTCGCGCTCGACCGCAAGCTCGCTGGCATGGTTCGGCAAATCGTGGATGGCCCCGTCGAGCCGTGCCGCCTCGGGCACATCGACGAACAGATCGTCGACCGAACGAGCGCCGATCACGCCCAGCATCTCGCCCCGGTCACGTTCCGATAATGGCAGATAACGCATTTTTTTTCCTAACCTATCCCGGCTTCCGCATCGAAAAGCGGAGCCGCACATAATCGGCGCACCAGCTGCCGTCCCCCTGCCGCAGCGCGCCGGCGAGGCGCGTCTCGACCGCGGCGGCGATGTCGTCGCGCTCCCATTCGGGGACCATCGCCACGTCCATCACCCCGGCCCGGAAGGTCTTCACCCAGGCGGCGAGCCCGCCCGGCAGCGGCGTCGGCCGCGGGATCAGCTGCGCCTCGACCTGCTCGAAGCCGGCAACGTGATAGAGTCGGCGGAATTCCTCCACGCCCGCATACCAGGCCGGATCCTGCGCCGGCATTTGGTAGCCGCGCCCGGTCAGCTCGTCGCGCAGGCCCTGGCGAAGCCGGGCGAGATTGCCCTCGCCGCCCATCTCGCCAACGAAGCGGCCGCCGCCACGCAGCGCCCTGAAGATCCCGCTCGCCACCGCGTCGGGATCGAGCATCCAGTGCAAAGCCGCGTTGGAGAAGACCGCGTCGAACTGGCCGAATTTCTCGACATCCAGCGTCTCGGCATCGATCACATAGGCTTCGATGCCCCGCGTCCGCGCCGCCTCGATCATCTCCGCCGAGCTGTCGACGCCGATCACATGCGCCCCGGCCGCCACGATCCGCTGGGTCAGCGCGCCGTCGCCGCAGCCGACGTCGAGGATCAACTCGCCCGGCTGGGGCGCCAGGAGCTGCAGCACCGCATTGCCGAGCGCCGGCACGAAGGCGGCGTTCTTCGCATAATCGGCCGGCGACCAGCGATTGGCGGTGTTCACCATCGCGAACCCTTCTGTTCCCCGGCGGAAGCCGGGGTCCAGGCCAGGACGAAGTCCTGGATCCGGGCCTTCGCCGGGAAGCAAGAAAGGCGACGGCTCACTGCTCGGCGCAATATTGCTTGTACTGCTCTTCGTTCATCAGCCCTTCGAGCTCGCTCGCGTCTCCCAAGGTCAGCTTGAAGAACCAGCCCTCGCCTTCCGGATCGGTATTCACCAGGCTCGGCTCGTCGGCGAGCGCGGCATTGCCTTCGGTGACCGTGCCGGAAACGGGCGCATAGACTTCGGAGGCCGCCTTCACCGATTCGACCACCGCGGCCTCATCGCCCTTGGCGACGCTCTTCCCGGCCTCGGGCACCTCGACGAAGACGACGTCGCCGAGCTGCCCTTGCGCGAAATCGGTGATGCCGACGGTGGCGCTGTCGCCCTCGACGTTCACCCACTCATGCTCCTTGGTGTAATAGACGGTCATCAAAGGGCTCCCTTGCGCTTGTAGCGATGCGGAACGAACGGCATCGGCGTGACGGTTCCGGTGAAAAGCTTGCCCCGCGATTCCAGCGAGATCGTGGCGCCTTCCTCGGCCGAGGCGAGCGGCACATAGGCCATGGCGATCGGCGCCTCGCGGCTCGGCGAGAAGCCGCCCGAAGTGACCTTGCCGACCTCGTTGCCCTCGCCGTCGAGCACCAAAGCGCCTTCGCGGACCGGCTGGCGGCCCTCGACGAGCAGGCCGACGCGTTTCCTGATCGGTCCCTCGGCCAGCTCCTTGGCGATCCGGTGCCAGCCCGGAAAGCCGCCCTCGGCGCGGCGGCGCTTGGACAAAGCGAAGACCAGGTCCGCCTCGACCGGCGTGGTGTGCTGGTCGAGGTCGTGGCCGTAGAGCGGCAGGCCTGCTTCGAGCCGCAACGAATCGCGCGCGCCGAGGCCGATCGGCTTCACCTCGCTCTGTTCGCAAAGCAGGTCGGCGATCCGCGCCACGTCCCGCGCCGGCACCGAAATCTCGAACCCGTCCTCGCCCGTATAGCCCGAACGGCTGATCCAGGCGGTCGCGCCGCCAAGCTGGAACGCGCCCGCGGTCATGAAGGTCAGCTCGGCCACTTCGGGCACCAGCCGCGCCAGGGCATCGACCGCCTTCGGCCCCTGCAGGGCGAGCAAGGCCTGCTCCTTCATATGATCGAGCACGGCGCCGCGCGGCAGCCGCGCCTCCAGATGGGCGATGTCGCCGTCCTTGGTCGCGCCGTTCACGACCAGATAGAAATGGTCGCCGCGCCGCGTCACCATCAGATCGTCGATGATCCCGCCCTCGTCGTTCAGCAGCAGCGAATATTTGGGCTTGGCGTCCTTGAGCAGCGTCAAGTCCGCGGGCAGCAGCGCCTCCAGCCCCTTCTCGGCCTCCGCGCCGGCGACGATCACCTGGCCCATATGGCTGACGTCGAACAGGCCGGCGCTTTCGCGCGTCCATTTGTGCTCGGCCATGATCCCTTCGTACTGGATCGGCATGGCATAGCCGGCGAATTCGACCATCCGCGCGCCTTTGCCGCGGTGCCAGCCGTCGAGGGGAAGGGCTTGTTCGGTCTCGCTCATCGCCGGCTCCAGGTCAGTATCGGGGCCGGCTGCGACGCAACCGGCGAACGTCCAATACCCCCTCTGTCCTGAAACCTGAGAGCTTTCACTGCCTTGGAGGCAGCTTGCACCGTCGGTGGGACCGCTGCCGCGGCCCGCTTTCCAGAGTGTCCTGTCCGCGCGGTCCTCTTTGCCTGAGAGATTCCGGGGCGGTTGCTCCTTCGGCGG
>DATINU010000170.1:0-4297 GCA_035473955.1 Allosphingosinicella sp. | reverse complement strand
ACTAAAGCATTTAAGGAGGGGTCATGCGCATCGCGTGCCTCGGCGGCGGGCCGGCCGGGCTTTACTTCGCGATTTCGATGAAGCTGCGCGATGCCGCGCATCGGATCGACCTGTTCGAGCGCAACCGGCCGGACAACACGTTCGGCTGGGGCGTAGTCTTCTCCGACCAGACCGTCGAGAATCTGATGGCGAACGATCCCGTTTCGGGCGCGGTCATTACCGGCGAGTTCGCCCATTGGGACGATATCGACGTCCACATTCACGGGCAGACGATCCGCTCCTCGGGTCACGGCTTCATCGGCATCGGCCGCAAGCGGCTCCTGAACATTCTGCAGGAGCGCGCGCGCGAACTCGGCGTGAACCTCCATTTCGAGCATGAGGCAAGCCCGGACCTCGCCGACTGGGCCGGCTACGATCTCGTCATCGCCGCCGACGGCGCGAACAGCCGCATCCGGGACCGCTACGAGCCGCATTTCGGCGTCGACATCCAGGTCCGCCGCAACAAATTCTTCTGGTTCGGCACGAACAAGGTCTTCGACGCCTTCACCTTCGCGTTCGAAGAGACCGAGGCGGGCTGGATCTGGGCGCACGCCTATCGCTTCGACGACGATCTTTCGACCTTCATCGTCGAGATGGACCCCGAGACCTGGACCGCCCTCGGCTTCGCTTCGATGGATCAGCCGGAGGCGATCGCGCTCTGCGAGCGGATCTTCGCCAAATATCTGGACGGCCACGCGCTCATGTCCAACGCTGCCCACCTGACGGGTGCGCAGGCGTGGCTGAACTTCCGCCGGATCAAATGCGACACCTGGGCCTATGAGAATTTGATCCTGCTGGGCGATGCCGCCCACACCGCCCATTTCTCGATCGGCTCCGGCACGAAACTCGCATTGGAAGACGCGATCAAACTCGCCGAGGTGCTGAACCGACCGGGCCTCACCCGCGAAGCGGCGCTCGCCGAATATCAGGCCGAGCGGAACCTGGAGGTGCTGAAGCTGCAGAACAGCGCCCGCAACTCGACCGAATGGTTCGAGACGCTCGACCGTTACCTGCACTTCGAGCCGATCCAGTTCGCTTATTCGCTGCTCACCCGCTCGCAGCGCGTCAGCCACGAAAATTTGCGGCTGCGCGACAAGGCATGGCTGGAGAGGGTCGAGCGCTGGTTCCAGTCGCAGGCCGCCGGAAAGGCGGTCAACGAGCCCGCCCCGCCCATGTTCGCGCCGTTCAGGCTGCGCGGGCTCGACCTCGCCAACCGCGTCGTCGTCTCGCCCATGGCGATGTATTCGGCCGAGGCCGGCTGCCCCAACGATTTCCACCTCGTCCATTATGGCGCCCGCGCGCAGGGCGGCGCGGGCCTCCTCTATACCGAAATGACCTGCGTCTCGGCCGGGGGACGGATCACCCCTGGCTGCACCGGCCTCTACGCGCCCGAACATGGCGAAGCGTGGCGTCGCATCGTCGATTTCGTCCACGCCAATTCATCCACAAAATTCTGCCTTCAGCTCGGTCATTCGGGGCCCAAAGGCTCAACCAAGGTCGGTTGGGAGGGCTATGACCTGCCGCTCGACAGCGGCAACTGGCCGATCATGGCCGCATCGGACGTGCCATGGAGCATCGACAACCAGGTTCCCAGCCCGATGACGCGGGCCGATATGGATGCGGTGATCGAGGAGTTCGTCGCCTCGGTGCGCATGGGTCTGCAGGCGGGCTTCGACATGATCGAGTTGCACGCCGCGCATGGCTATCTGCTCTCCAGCTTCATCACCCCGCTCACCAACAAGCGGACAGATGAATATGGCGGCAGCCTCGAGAACCGCCTGCGCTTCCCGCTCGAAGTCTTCCGGGCGATGCGGGCGGCCTGGCCCGAGGACAAGCCGATGTCGGTTCGCATCTCGGCGAACGACTGGATGGGCGATTTGGGGATCACCCCCGACCACGCGGTCGAGATAGGCCGGGCCTTCTGGGCGGCGGGGGCGGATCTGATCGACGTCTCGGCGGGCCAGACCTGGGCCGATTGCCAGCCGATTTACGGCCGCATGTTCCAGACGCCCTTCGCCGATCAGGTGCGCAATGAGGGCCGGGTCACCACCATGGCCGTCGGCAACATCTACGAGGCGGACCATGTGAATTCGATCCTCGCCGCCGGCCGCGCCGACCTCGTCGCGCTAGCCCGGCCCCATTTGATCGACCCCAGCTGGACGCTCCGCGCCGCCGCGAGCCAGGATTATCGCCGCGTCGCCGTGCCGCCGCCCTATCTCGGCGGCATGGCCCAGCTCGCCCGCAACCTCCAGCGCGAAGCGGAGCTTAAGGCATGAGACTGCAGGGACGCCACGCGATCGTCACCGGCGGCGGCACCGGCATCGGCGCCGCCATCGCCGAAGCGCTGGAGAGCGAAGGGGCAATTGTCAGCCGCCTCGGCCGCCGCCTCGACAAGCTAGGCGCCAGCGGCTTCGCCGCCGACGTGACCGACCGCGCCCAGGTTGACGCCGCCTTTGCCGCCGCGCGCGACAAGCACGGCCCGGTCTCGATCCTGGTCAACAATGCCGGCGCCGCCCACGGCGCGCCGTTCGCCAAGGTCTCAGAGCAGCTCTGGCGCGACATGCTGGCGGTCAATCTCGACGGCATGTTTCATTGCTGCCAGGCGGCGATCACCGATCTGCTCGCCCACGAAACCGGCCGGATCGTCACCATCGCCTCGATGGCGGGGCTGCATGGCTTCGCCTATGCCTCTCCCTATATCGCCGCCAAGCACGGCGCGGTCGGCCTCACCCGCGCCCTCGCCGCGGAATATGCCAGGACGAACCTTCGCGTGAACGCAGTCTGCCCCGGCTTCGTCGATACCGACATGACCGTCGGCTCGATCGCCAACATCCAGGCCAGGACCGGCCGCAGCGAGGCGGAAGCGATCGAAGAGTTGGCGAAGCTCAACCCGTCCGGGCGCCTGATCACGCCCGCTGAGGTCGCACGGACGGCGCTTGCCCTGCTCCTTTCCGACCGCACCGGCGAGGCGGTCGAGATCGCATGAGTTCCAGCGTCGGCCTGTGGCTACGGCTCTTTTCGTGCACGGCGGCGATCGAAAAGCAGGTGCAGCGCCGCTTCGCCGAGCACGGCACCAGCCTCGCCCGCTTCGATCTGCTCGCGGCGCTGGATCGCGCCGACGAGGGGATGACGATGGGCGCGCTTTCCCGCGCCCTGCTCGTCTCCAACGGCAATGTTACGCAACTCGTCCAGAAACTGGCAAAGGACGGCCTGGTCCGAATCGACCCCTCGCCCGACGACGGCCGCGCCTCGATCGTGCGGCTGACCGCGAAAGGCCGGCGCAATTTCGTCTCTCTCGCCACTGCGCATCGCGGCTGGCTGGACGGCCTGCTCGCCGAGATGGATGGCGGGGCGCGGGAAAGGCTTTATGCTGCGCTCGGCGAATTGAAGCGCGCGATTCCGAAAGGACAGGCGAGTTGAACCCCGAGAGCTTTCAGCCGACCCATTTCAACTGGGCCTATGCGGACGGCGTCGCGACGGTTACGCTGAACCGCCCGGAACGGAAGAACCCGCTGACCTTCGAATCCTATGCGGAGCTCCGCGACATGTTCCGCGCCCTCGTCTACGCCAAAGAGGTGAAAGCCGTGGTCGTCGCGGGCGCGGGCGGCAATTTCAGTTCGGGCGGCGACGTGCACGAGATTATCGGCCCGCTGACCGGGATGGAGATGCCGGGCCTGCTCGCTTTCACCCGGATGACCGGCGATCTCGTCAAAGCGATGCGCGGCTGTCCGCAGCCGATCGTCGCGGCGCTGGGCGGCGTCTGCGTCGGCGCCGGCGCGATCATGGCCATGGCCTCGGACATGCGGATCGCCGCGCCGGACACGAAAACCGCTTTCCTCTTCACCCGCGTCGGCCTCGCCGGCTGCGACATGGGCGCCTGTGCGATCCTGCCCAGGATCATCGGCCAGGGCCGCGCATCTGAATTGCTCTTCACCGGCCGGGTGATGACCGCCGAGGAAGGCTTCGCCTGGGGCTTCCACAACAAGCTCGCCGACGACCCGCTCGCCGCAGCGCAGGCGCTGGCGAAAAACCTCGCCACCGGTCCGACCTTCGCCCACGGCATCACTAAGACCCAGCTCAACACCGAATGGGCGGTCAGCCTCGAAACCGCGATCGAGATGGAGGCGCAGGCCCAGGCGATCTGTATGGCGACGAGTGATTTCCGCCGCGCCTTCGAAGCCTTCGCGGGCAAGCGCACGCCGGAGTTCAAGGGCGACTGATGGCGGACCGATCCTTTCTCGACTGGCCGTTTTTCGAC
>DATINU010000169.1:0-2849 GCA_035473955.1 Allosphingosinicella sp. | reverse complement strand
GACTTGGCGATGACATAACCTTGGATCAGCTCGGTGACTTCGGCGCCAACCATATGCGCACCGAGCAACTCGCCGGTGGTGGCGTCGAACACTGTCTTGACCAGTCCTTCGGCCTCGCCCAGCGCGATCGCCTTGCCGTTGCCGATGAAGGGGAACTTGCCGACCTTGATCTCGCGGCCATTGGCCTTGGCCTCGGTCAGGCCGACGCTCGCCACTTGCGGCCGCGAATAGGTGCAGCCCGGGATGTTCCAGGTCTCGAAAGCGTGCGGCTGCTTGCCCGCAATCGCCTCGACGCAGACCACGCCCTCGTGCATCGCCTTGTGGGCCAGCCAGGGCGGCCCGGTGACGTCGCCGATCGCGCAAATCCCCTCGACATTGGTCCGCCCGTAGCCATCGACCACGATATGACCGCGATCGGTCTTCACGCCGAGCGCCTCCAGCCCGATCCCCTCGTTATTGGGGACGATGCCGATCGCGACGATGGCGTGGCTGTACTCGCTCGTCGTGACCTTCCCGTCCTTGTCCTTGATCGCCGCCTTCACGCCGGTCTTGCTCGCTTCCAGCTTCTCGACCCCCGCGCCGACATGGATATTCATGCCCTGCTTGGCGAAGGCCTTGTGCGCGAAGGCGGAGACCTCCTCATCCTCGACGGGCAGGATCCGTTCCAGCATCTCGACGATGGTAACCTCGGCGCCGAGATCGGCATAGAAACTGGCGAACTCGACCCCGATCGCGCCGGAGCCGACGACCAGCAATTTGGTCGGCATCTCCTTCGGCACCAGCGCATGCCGGTAGGTCCAGATCCGCTCCCCGTCCGCCTTGGCGAACGGCAAATCGCGCGCCCGCGCGCCCGTGGCGATCAATATGGTCTTGGCGGCAAGCTCGGTCTTCGCGCCATCCTTGGTGACGGTCAGCTTCCCCTTGCCCGCGATCGCCCCGTCGCCCTCGACGACCGCGATCTTGTGCTTCTTCATCAGGCCTTTGACGCCCATGTTGAGCTGCCCCGCCACCTTGCGGCTGCGCGCCACCACCGCCTCGAGATCGAAAGACGGCTTCTCCGCGCTCAGCCCGTAAGCCGAGGCGTGGGTCATATAATGATAGATCTCGCTGGTCCGCAGCAGCGCCTTGGTCGGAATGCACCCCCAGTTGAGGCAGATCCCGCCAAGCTTCTCCCGCTCGACGATCGCCACCTTCATGCCCAGCTGCGCCGCCCGGATCGCCGCGACATAGCCGCCGGGCCCCGAGCCGAGGACGATAAGGTCGTATTGGTCAGCCATTCAAAACTCCGAGTTCCCGATCATCCCGCGACCACTCTAACATAGCGCGCCGCCACCCAGCCCGAGAGGCACGGTCCCCGATAAGCGCGCACGCGCGGCACCGGCGCGCCCGTGCCGCAATCGCGGTCGAGCGCGGGCGAGCGGGTATAGACGATGCCGAGCCATTGGCCGTCGGCGCTGGTCTCGCAGATATTGACCAGATGGCCGCCGCCGAGCCGCCCGGCCGCGCCCGCGTCGGCGCCCGGCCCGCGCCGCACGGTCAGGAAATTGTCGCCGCGCGGGTTGAGCCCGCTCACCGCGCCCTGGCTCGGGCAGGCGTCGAGCTCCGGCCCATTGAAGCCGATGCGCACGGCCCGCGGCGGGGTCGCGGCGAAAGCGGCGGTGGCGGCAACGAGCGCCGCGGCGAAGAGCAGCACGGCCCTAGCCATCGCCGGCGGCTTTCAGCAGGAGCCAGGTGAACAGGGTCACCGTGCAGAAGATCGGCCAGGACCAGGCGAAATGCCGGTCGGCGATGTAGAAATGGACGAGGCCGTAATGCAGCCATTCGACCAGCCGGCCGGTCCCGCCCCAGACCAGCCAGGGAATGGCGAGCGCCCCGACCGCGCCGAGGCCGACGGCTTTGGCTAGCGCCATTCTGCCCCGCGCCTCGTCACGCCAGCATGCCGAGCGGATGCTCGACCAGCCGCTTGAACGCCTGCATCAGCCGCGCCCCGTCGGCGCCGTCGATGGCGCGGTGATCGAAGCTGCCGGTGGCGCTCATCACGGTCGCGATCTGCAGGCTGTCGTTCAGCACCCAGGGCCTCTTCTCACCCGCGCCGATCGCCATGATCATCCCCTGCGGCGGGTTGATCACCGCCGAAAACACGGAAATCCCGTACATCCCCATATTGCTGATGCTCGCCGTTCCCCCTTGATATTCCTCGGGCTTCAGCTTGCCCTCGCGGGCGCGGGCGGCGAGATCCTTCATCTCGTTCGAAATGGTGGAAAGGCTCTTCGTGTCCGCCCCGGCGATCACCGGCGTGATCAGCCCGCCCGGGATCGACACCGCCACCGAAATGTCCGCGCGCTTGAAGGTGACGAGATCGTGGCCGGTATATTGAACGTTGCATTCCGGCACTTCCATCAGTGCGACGGCCAGCGCCTTGATCAGCAGATCGTTGACGCTCAGTTTCACGCCCCGGCTCTCCAGGCTCGCATTCAGTTCGGCGCGCAGCTTCAGGAGCGCGTCGAGCTGGATGTCGACGGTGAGATAGATGTGCGGGACCTGCTGCTTCGATTCGGTCAGGCGCCGCGCGATCGTCTTGCGCATGTTGGAAAGCTTGGCGATCTCGTGCGGGATGTCCGGCACCGCATGATCCGGCGCCGCGCCGATAGCAGGCGCCGCCGCAGAAGGTGCTTTCGCCGGCGCCTTGCCCGCGCCCGCCAGATCCGCCTTCACGATCCGGCCGCCCGGCCCGGAGCCGCTGAGGCCGGCAAGATCGACGCCTTGCTGGGCGGCGAGGCGGCGCGCCAGCGGGCTCGCCTTGACTCGCTCGCCCTGGCTGCTTGCCGGCACGGGCGCTGGCGGAGGGG
>DATINU010000168.1:0-4877 GCA_035473955.1 Allosphingosinicella sp. | reverse complement strand
CCGGCCCTCGCGCCGGATCAGCATCACGTTCTCGGGCTTGAGATCGCGGTGCACGATCCCCTTCGCGTGCGCCGCGCCCAGCGCGCCCGCCATCTGGTTCACGATGGTGATCGCGCGCAGCAGATCCACGCGGCGCTCGCGCAGGCGAAGATGAGCGCTACGGCGGGCACCAGGATTGCGAGCCTCTTCATGAAAGTCTCCCCGTTGACGGCCGCTGTCGGAGTCGCGGCCTTGCCCCCGAATAGTGTCGGAATCCGTCCCGAGAAGCAAACGGACTCGTTCAAATCAGGAAAAGGCGTTGGCTACGAAGGACTTGGCGCCACCTCCGCCACGCAGTCGCCGAGCCGGCGGCCCGTCAGGGTGCCGCCGATCAGCATCGTGCCATGATCGACGTCGGACCGGATCACCGCATTCACCGTCTCCGGCGTAAAGCTCCCGGTCAGCGACACTTGGACGGCGCCGACACTCGGCCGGTTGCAGGTGCCCGCGACATCGATGCGCCCGTTCGCGAAGGTCCGCCGCGAGAAGACGCAGCCTGCCGCATTGCCCCGCGGGCTGGCCAAAGTGGCGGCGGGATCGGCGGCCTGCTCGGGGCTGAGGCAGCGCGCCTTGGTCTCGGCCGGCGGCAGGCCGGAGCGCGCCGCCGCCACCATGTCGGCCGGGGAGCCCGGCATGTCGAGCTCGGTCATGTTGGTCGTAAACGCCCATTGGCCGGGCCGCATCGCCACTGGGCTATCCTGGGCCATGGCGCCGAGCGCGAGCGCGGCCGGAACAAGCACGAGAATTTTCATAAGGGCTCCAATCGTGGCGCGGCCTTATTGCACGCTTGGGGCGATGAGACCATATCGGGAACAATATGGCCATCCAGATTCGCACCAGCCTCGACGAGCCGGAGACCGGCCAGAGCTTCATCCCGCACCGCCCCGAGCGGCCGGAGAAGGCCGAGGGCGGCAAGGCGTTCAGGCTCGTCTCCGACTATCGGCCGGCGGGCGATCAGCCGCAGGCGATCGCCGAGTTGGTCGATCAATTGCGCGCGGGTGAGAAGACCCAGGTGCTGCTGGGGGTCACCGGCTCGGGCAAGACCTACACCGCCGCCCAGGTGATCGAGACGCTGCAGCGCCCCGCACTGGTGCTTGCCCCCAACAAGATCCTCGCCGCTCAGCTCTACGGGGAGTTCAAGAGCTTCTTCCCGGACAATGCGGTCGAATTTTTCGTCAGCTATTACGATTATTATCAACCCGAGGCCTACGTCCCGCGCTCCGATACGTACATCGAGAAGGAAAGCTCGGTGAACGAGGCGATCGACCGGATGCGCCATTCGGCGACCCGTTCGCTGCTCGAGCGCGACGACGTCATCATCGTTGCCTCCGTCTCCTGCATCTACGGCATCGGCTCGGTCGAGACCTATTCGGCGATGATCTTCGATCTGAAAAAGGGCCAGAGCGTCGACCAGCGCGAGATCGTCCGCAAGCTGGTCGCCCTCCAGTACAAGCGCAACGACCAGGCCTTCGCCCGCGGCAATTTCCGGGTGCGCGGCGACAATCTCGAGATTTTCCCTTCGCATTATGAGGACAGCGCCTGGCGCATCGCCTTCTTCGGCGACGAGATCGAGGAGATCGTCGAGTTCGATCCGCTGACCGGAAAGAAATCCGCCGCGCTCGATCATATCCGCGTCTACGCCAACAGCCATTATGTGACCCCGGGCCCCACCCTCAAGCAGGCGATGGAGGCGATCCGCCACGAGCTGACCGAACGGCTCAAGGAATTGCAGGCCGAGGGACGTTTGCTCGAAGCCCAGCGGCTGGAGCAAAGGACCAATTTCGATCTGGAGATGATTGCCGCCACCGGCTCGTGCGCCGGCATCGAGAATTATTCGCGCTTCCTCACCGGCCGCCTGCCCGGCGAGCCGCCGCCGACTTTGTTCGAATATTTGCCGGAAAACGCCCTGCTCTTCGTCGACGAAAGCCATCAGACCGTGCCGCAGGTCGGGGCCATGGCGCGCGGCGACCATCGCCGCAAACTGACGCTCGCCGAATATGGCTTTCGCCTGCCGTCGTGCATCGACAACCGTCCCTTACGCTTCAACGAATGGGATGTGATGCGCCCGCAAACCGTCGCGGTTTCCGCGACGCCGGGCCCCTGGGAGCTCGACCAGACCAGCGGCGTCTTCGTCGAGCAGGTGATCCGCCCCACCGGCCTGATCGACCCGCCGGTCGAGATCAAGCCGATCGAGGACCAGGTCGACGACCTGATCGTCGAGGCGAAGGCGACCGCGGCCAAGGGCTATCGCACGCTCGTCACCACCCTCACGAAGCGCATGGCGGAGGACCTCACCGAATTCCTGCATGAGGCGGGGCTTCGCGTCCGATACATGCACAGCGACGTCGAAACGCTGGAGCGGATCGAACTGATCCGCGATCTCCGTTTGGGCGTCTACGACGTCCTCGTGGGCATCAACCTGCTGCGCGAGGGGCTCGACATTCCCGAATGCGGCCTCGTCGCGATCCTGGATGCCGACAAGGAGGGCTTCCTCCGCTCGGAAACCTCCTTGATCCAGACGATCGGCCGCGCCGCGCGCAACGTCGAGGGCAAGGTCATCCTCTATGCCGACCGGATGACCGGCTCGATGGAGCGCGCGCTGAACGAAACCGGCCGCCGCCGCGAGAAGCAGGAGGCGTACAATGCCGAGCACGGCATTACCCCGACCACGATCAAGCGCGACATCGCCGACATCCTCTCGGACGTCTCGAACCGCGATTCCGTGATGGTCGAGACCGGCGACGAGGACGCGCCCCACCTCGTCGGCCACAATCTTCGCGCCTATATCGACGATCTCGAAAAACGCATGCGCAAGGCGGCCGCCGACCTCGAGTTCGAGGAGGCTGGGCGCCTCCGCGACGAAATCCGCCGCCTCGAAGCCGGCGAGCTTGGGCTTGCCACCGAGCAGAGCCGCGCCCCCGTCCTCGGCCAGTCCACCGAGGGCAAACCGGGCACGCGCAAAGGCCGGTTCGGCAAGCAGCGCCCGATCCGCATGGGCGGGCGCCGCCGCTGACCGCCTAAACCGCGACCGGCCCCATCAGCCCAAGCACCAGCCCGTACAGGGTAAACTGGAACATGTGGTAGCCGCCGTTGATCAGCCACAGGCCGAACGGGCGCTGTTCGAACAGATAGGAAATACCGAAGCTGGTGGCACCGAAGGCGAAGCCGGTCATCGCGCCGGCGATCGCGCCATATTTGGGGCCGAGCTCGCCGGCGGGAATCAGCATGGCGAAGACATAGGCCGCGATCACCGAGAGCAGGAAGGCGCCACCGAAGATCAGGCCGGTATTGCCCTTGTTCGCCTTGCCCTCCTCGCTGTCGCAATCGCCATGGCCCGTATAGGCCATCCATTTCTTGGCGAACAAAGCGGGCGAATACCAAAGCCCCCCGAGCACGAAGGCCGATGCCGCCGCCGCCAGCACGCCGAGATAGTTCACGGCCGGAAATTCCATCATCTTCCCCTCCCCTTGTTGACGCTCAGGCGGGCACGCGCTCACCCTTCGCCGTTTCGATCAGCATGTCGAAATGTTCGCGCAGCACCGCGATGTTGCGGTCGAAGCTGGCGATGTCACGATAGGTACGCGCCTGCATGATCGCGCCCTCCATCACGGTCAGCGTGAATTCGGCCAGCCGCCGCCGGTCGAGCGTCACGGGCAGCCGAGCGCCCGCGGCATCAAGGCAACGCTCGATCGCGCTCGTCCATTGCGCAAAATTGACCGCGAGCAGCTCGCGAATCCTTAGGTCCGGTTCGTGCAGCTCGAGCGCCAGGCTGCCGATCGGACAGCCATAGGTGCAGCCGGTGGTGACCAACTGGGTCCGATAACCGGCGAGCAAGGCGAAAATCCGCTCGATCGGATCGTCGACGCCGGACCAGGCGGGCTTCAGCAGCCATTCCTCGATGCCGTCGCGATAGGCCTCCAGCACCGCGGCGAGCACGTCCTGCTTGCCGGGAAAGAAATGATAGAGGCTGCCCGAATGGGCCTGCGTGCGACTGAGGATGTCGGCGATCGAGGTCGACTGGAAGCCCTTCTCCCAGAAGAGCTCCATCGCGGTCATCACGATGCGCTGGCGGGTGTCGGCGTTCATGCGACGGAGTTGAACGATCAATCAACTGCCGTCAAGGGGTGCGCGCCGCCGCGCTCTTGGCTAAGACGGCCGGCATGGCTTGCCGAGGAACCCGATCATGACCCGCACTTTTGCCCTCCTCTCCCTCCTCATGCTCGGCGCTTGTGCGCGTTCGGAAGAAGCGCGCATGGATTCGAACGACGCCAACCAGGTTGGGCCGCGGGTCGAAACGGTGCGCCCGGACAGCGACGATGACGAGGTCGCCCTCGGCGCCTGGCGCGACGGGCTGCAGGACGAACAGCGCGTGCTCGAATTCGGCCCGACCGGTGCGCCGCCCTTGTTCAGCCTGCGCTGCGACGCGCGCCGCGGCGTGCTGCTGCAGCGTCACGGCCTCGCGCCCTCGGGCGATCTGCCGGTAATGCGGGTCTCGGTCGGCAACGAGGCCCGGCAGCTGGCGGTGACCGGGACGAGCGGCCCCAATCCAATGCTGCGCGCGGCGCTGAGCGGCAGCGATTCCCTGCTCGCCGCACTCGGCCGGGCGACCGCCCCCTTCACCGTACGGGTCGGCGATCCGCCGCCGCTGAACCTGCCGGCGAGCCCGCTCATCGCCAGCTATATAGCCGGGTGCGCGAGCGGCGCGACGACGGCACCGGCCACCGCCGACGGCAACAGCGCCGCGCCCACGGCCAATGCGGCTGCGGCCGCCGGCGATTGAACGCAACCGCCGCCGAGCCGTTGAGGGCTTCAGAAAGATGTCCATGCGAAGCTTGAAG
>DATINU010000167.1:0-9095 GCA_035473955.1 Allosphingosinicella sp. | reverse complement strand
CGGCGCCCGCGCCAGGGCGGCGAGCGCGGCGACGTTGAGCGCGGTTACCCGCCGCAAATAGGGGAAATCCATCCGCTCGATCGTGTCGCCATAGACGGTGCCGTTCTCGGTCCTGAGGTCCTGGTGCTGCCAATTGTAATTCTCGATCGCGACCGAGAAGCGCACCGCCGGGAAGCCCGCATTCAGGAATTCGGTATGATCGCCGCCGCGCCCGAAGCGGTCGTTGCGCCAGATCTGGCGGACGTCGAGGCCGAGGCTGAGCTCGTCCGCCAACGTGTCGATGAACCGCGACAAATTCCGCCCCGGCGCGTCGTTCTCCCCGCCGAGGCTGCGCTGCCGCGTGGCGAGGTCCTCGTGCCCCTGCCAGCGCGGCCCTTCCGAGAAGACCCGCACATGCGCATCGTCGCAGACCCCGTCCGACGAGCAGCTGTTGCCGATAATGTCGTTGTTGAGATTGGCCTCCACCCGCCAGCCCTGCGCGCGGGCGTAATCGGCGAGGATCTTGCCGCCGTTCAGCCCTTGCTCCTCGCCCGAAAGCACGCCGTAGACGATCGTCGCCGCGAAGCGGTGGCGCGACAGCACCCGCGCCGCCTCGATCACCGCCGCCGTGCCCGAGCCGTCGTCATTGGCGCCGGGCGCGTCCGCGGTCGCGTTCATCGGATCGGTGACGCGGCTGTCGATATGGCCGGTGATGATAATGACCCGCTCGGGATCGCTGGTCCCGCGCTGGATCGCGACCACGTCCTCGACCAAAGTCGGCGTCGGGATCCGCCGGTTGGTCACCGTGTCCGACGGCCGCACGATCGTCAGGCAGCCGCCGCACCCGCGCGAAATCTCCCGGAACTCGCGCTCGGTCCAGTTCAGCGCCGCGCCGATCCCCCGCGTCGGATGATCGCGCGCCGAAAGCGTGTGCCGCGTGCCGAAGCCGACCAGCCGCTCGACCGTCGCCTTCAGCCGTTGCTCGGACACCTGGTCGGCAAGGCTGCGGAGCGGAGCGGGCGGCGCGGCGGGCTGGGCAAGAGCGGGGAGCGCGAAAGCGGCGAAGGCCGCGAGCGGAAGCAGCATCTTCATGGCCGAGCGCATGGACCCGCGCCCGCCATTTGTCGAGCCGCCCCCTGCGTTCATCGAAAGCGGCGCGCGACGGAAACCTCTGCTGCCTAGCTTCACCCCGCAATCGTCATCCCGGACTTGATCCGGGATCCATGAACACGGAACCGGACATTACCCACTGACTCTTCGGTTCATGGATCCTGACATTCGTCAGGATGACATGGGGTGAAATCAAAGGACCCGATATGATCCGCCTGCTCAGCATCGTCCTTGCCCTGGTCCTCGCCACCCCCGCCTGGGCCCAGCCCCGCCAGGCCGAGCTCGACGCCTTGCTCGCCGCCGATCGCGCCTTCTCCGCCCGCGCCGCCGAGGCGCCGACCGCCGCCGACGGCTTCGCGCCGATGCTCGACGCGGACGTCACCATGCCCACGGGCGGCCAGCACGTCCGCGGCCGCGACGCCGTGATCGCCGCCTTCCGCGACAGCCCCGCCTTCCGCGAGGGCCGCGTCGCCTGGACGCCGGTGCGCGGCGGCGTCTCGGCGGACGGCACGCAGGGCTTCACCTACGGCTTCCTCACTCTCTCCGGCGGCGATCCCGCCCGCCGCAACCGCAAATACCTGGCCTACTGGGTGCACCGCCCGGAAGGCTGGCGCGTCGCCGCCTACCGCCAGATCCCCCGCGCCGAAGGCGAAGTCTCGCTCGAAACCATGCCGCCCTCGCTTCCCCGCGCCGCCGTCCCCGCCTCCGCCGGCGCCGCGGCGCATGAAACCAGCCTCGCCGCTGCCGAAAAAGCCTTCTCCGACCGCGCCCAGCAGGTCGGCCTGCGTGCCGCCTTCCGCGAATATGGCGCGCCCGATGCGATGAACATGTACAATGGCGCCGGCTTCACGCTCGGCCCCGACGCCGTCAGCCAGGCCGTCGCCGGCGAGGAGACGACCAGCCCGGTCAACTGGTCCACCGACCGCGCCATCGCCGCCTCCTCGGGCGATCTCGGCGTCTCGATCGGCACGATCCGCCGCAACGGCGTGGTCCCCGCCGGCGAGCCGGCCAGCTTCCCCTTCTTCACCATCTGGCGCCGGGATGCGCCGGATGGGCCTTGGCGGTATATCGCGGAATAAGGCGACGATCCCGCCTTCGCCCCTAAGTCCAAGCCCAGCCCCTCGGCAATCGCACACCTCATCGGGCGAACCCGGTGAGCGAGCCCGGTGAGCAAGCCCCCGGACGACCCGCCGAGCAAACGGCCCGCCCGCAAATTCCCACGAACCAACGACCTTTCCCTTATAAGGCACATCCCTTATAAGGGAAGTCATGGCTGAACCGTTTCGCGAGATCGGGATCGATCTGGACGTGCATCGCGCGATCGAGCGGGCCCGGCTGTCATTCGGGGAATCCGCCAATGACATCTTGCGCCGGCTGCTGCTTCCCCGCCGCGGGGGCGAGCGCGCGCCGGCCGCCGCGGCGCCGGGCTCGGCGCATGCCGAGCCGCGGCGGCGGGGGCTGTGGACGGTCGAGATTGGCGGTCGGAAAATCCCCGCCGCCAACCTCAAGCACGCCTACCGCACCCTGCTCGTCGAACTCGCCGCCTCCCATCCCCATTTCCTGGACGCGTTCGGCGAGGAGCGCGCGCGGGGCCGGCGGATGGTGGCGCGAACCCCCGAGGCTCTGTTCGCCCGCTCGCCCCACCTCGCCCCGCGCCATGCCGCGCCGCTCGTGCACGGCTGGTATTTCGATTCGAACCTGTCGGCCGAGCAGGTGGGCAAGCGCGCCCGCGTCGCGGCGCGGCTGTGCGCGCTGCATTATGGCTCGGACGTCCGGATTCTCGACAATCTGCGCGAGGTCTGAGGCCGGCCTCAGGCCGCGGTGACGACCTGCTCGATCGCCCCGAAGATGGACCGGCCGCTCGCATCGTCCATCCAGATTCGCACCGTATCGCCGGCCTTGAGGAACGGCGTCGCCGCCGCCCCGTCGAGGATCGTCTCCACCGTCCGCACCTCGGCCAGGCAGGAATAGCCCTTGCCGCCCCGATCGACCGGTTTACCCGGACCGCCGTCCGCATCCTTGTTGGAGACCGTTCCCGAGCCGATGATCGTGCCGGCGCCGAGATTGCGGGTCTTCGCCAGATGGGCGACCAAGGTGCCGAAATCGAAGGTCATGTCCTCGCCCGCATCGGTCCTGCCGAACGGCGCGCCGTTCAGGTCGACCTTGAGTACGCCCGAAAGCTTGCCGTCCGCCCAGGCGTCGCCCAGCGCGTCGGGGGTGACGAAGACCGGCGACAAAGCCGAGGCGGGCTTGGACTGGAGGAAACCGAAGCCCTTGCCGAGCTCGGCCGGGATGAGGTTGCGCAGGCTCACGTCGTTGACCAGCCCGATCAGCTTGATGTGCCACAGCGCCTCCTCGCGGGAGACGCCGCGCGGCACGTCGCCGGTGACGACAACGATCTCCGCCTCGAGGTCGCAGCCCCAGGCCTCGTCGCCAAGCGGGATCGGGTCGCGGGCCGCGAGCATCTCGTCCGAGCCGCCCTGATACATGAGCGGGTCGGTCCAGAAGCTCTCCGGCATCTCCGCCCCGCGCGCCTTCCGCACCAGTTCGACATGGTTCACATAAGCCGACCCGTCCGCCCACTGATAAGCGCGTGGCAAGGGCGCGTCCGCCTCCCGCTCGTGAAAGCGATCGCGCGGGATCACCCCATGCTCCAGATCGGTGGCGAGCAGGCGCAATTGCGGCTCCACCCGCTCCCAATCGTCGAGCGCCGCCTGCAAGGTCGGCGCGAGATGGGTCGCGTCCGCGCACCACGCCAGATCTTCGGAGACCACCACCAGCCGCCCGTCGCGGCCGTTCTTCAGGGAACCCAGCTTCATTCAGCTCTCCAAAAACGTCATCCTGACGAAAGTCAGGACCCATGAACACGGAGGGAGAGATATTGCGCCTCCGTGTTCATGGATCCCGGATCAAGTCCGGGATGACGACAAGCTGCAACTGGCATTTCCCCCCCGCCTTGGCTAGGGGTCGCCGCAAGTCAGGAGTCTGGGAAATATGGGTAAGCAGGAACGCATCTTCGCCAGCGACGAGCAGGCCGAAGCCGCCGCCGAGATCGCCGGCCTGATCGCCCGCGCGCGCGCCGCGCAGGCGGAGATCGAGCATGCCAGCCAGGAACGCGTCGACGAGCTGATCCGGGCCATGGTCTGGGCGGTCGCGAAGCCCGGCACCGCCGAGGAGATCGCCCGCCACACCGTCGAGGAGACCCAGCTCGGCAATTATGACGGCAAATACCTCAAGATCTTCCGCAAGACCCGCGCCGCCTTGATGGACATTATCGACGACAAGTCAGTCGGCGTGATCGAGGAATTTCCGGAGCGCGAGATCGTCGTCTTCGCCAAGCCGGTCGGCGTGATCGGCGCGCTTTCGCCCTCGACCAATCCCGAGGCGACCCCGGTCATCAAGGCGATCAACGCGGTCAAGGGCCGCAACGCGATCGTCATCGCCCCGCATCCGCGCGCCAAGCTGACCAACAAGCTGGTCGTCGACAAGATGCGCGAGGCGCTGGTGAAAATGGGCGCCCCCGCCGATCTCGTCATCGCGATCGAGACGCCGACGCTCGACAAGACCAACGAGCTGATGAAGCAGTGCGACCGCATCCTCGCCACCGGCGGCGGGCCGATGGTGAAGGCCGCTTATTCGAGCGGCACGCCGGCGCTCGGCGTCGGCGTCGGCAATGCCGTGGTCACGGTCGACGAGACCGCCGATCTCGACGACGCGGCGGCGAAGATCGTGACCTCCAAGACGCTCGATCTCGCCGCCTCCTGCTCGGCCGACAACAGCGTCCTCCTCGTCGACGCGATCTACGACGAAATGCTCGGCAAGCTGGTCGAAAAAGGCGGCCTCGTCCTCGACGAAACGCAAAAGGCGAAGCTGCAGGCGGTGCTCTGGATCGACGGCACGCTCAACGCCAAAATCGTCGCCCAGCCGGCCGAAACCATCGCCGCCATGGCCGGCTTCGACATCCCCGACGGCGTCAAATTCTTCATCGTCCCCGAAACCGGCACCGGCCCGGATTTTCCTTTCTCCGGCGAGAAATTGACCGTCACCATGACGCTCTACCGGGTCGCGGACATCGATGCGGCGATCGCGCTGACCAACGAGATCCAGGCCTATCAGGGTCAGGGCCACAGCTGCGGCCTCTATTCGCGCTCGGACGCCAACATCATGAAGCTGGCCGAAGCGACCAAGACCTCGCGCGTCATGGTCAACCAGCCCCAGGCCGCCTCCAACAGCGGCAATTTGTGGAACGGCATGCGCCAGACCTTCTCGCTCGGCTGCGGCTCCTGGGGCGGCAACGGCACCAACAACAACATCACCTGGCGCGACCTGATCAACGAGACCTGGGTCTCGAAGCCGCTGGCGGTGGCAAAGGAACTGCCCAGCGACGAGGCCCTGTTCGGCGACGTGATCGGGACGCTGGCTTAGCGCGGAGGTCGGTGATTGTTCCACGTCATCCTGACGAAAGTCAGGACCCATGAACACGGAGGGAGAGAATTGGCGCACCCGGTGTTCATGGATGCTGAATCAAGTTCAGCATGACGATTAAGGACTAGGCGATGAGAAAGAGCGATCTATGAAAGCCCTCGTCAAAAAAGAACGCGCCCGCGGCCTCTGGCTCGAGGACGTGCCCGAGCCCGAACCCGGGATCAACGACGTGAAGATCGCGGTGAAGCGGACCGCGATCTGCGGCACCGATCTCCACATCTACAAATGGGACGAATGGGCACAGAAGACGATCCCCGTGCCCATGGTGGTCGGCCACGAATTCGTCGGCGAGATCGTCGAGGTCGGCGAGAACGTCAACGACTACGCCCCGGGCATGATCGTCTCGGGCGAGGGCCATATCGTCTGCGGCCGCTGCCGCAATTGCATGGCCGGCCGCCGGCACCTGTGCCCCTATACGAGCGGCGTCGGCGTCAACCGGGCCGGCGCCTTCGCCGAATATATCGTCATCCCCAACGCGAACGTCTGGCACCATGCCGACGGCATCGATCTCGACGTCGCCTCGATCTTCGATCCGTTCGGCAACGCCACCCATACCGCGCTGCAATGGGACCTGGTCGGCGAGGACGTGCTGATCACCGGCGCCGGGCCGATCGGCGCGATGGCCGCCGCCGTCTGCCGCCATGCCGGCGCCCGGCACGTCGTCATCACCGACGTCAACGATTACCGCCTGTCGCTCGCAAAGCAGCTCGGCGCCACCCGAACGGTCAACGTCGCGAAGGAAAAGCTGGCCGACGTCCAGAAGGAGCTCGGCATGACCGAGGGCTTCGACGTCGCCCTCGAAATGTCGGGCAACCCCCAAGCCCTGAGGGATCTGCTCGACAATATGGCGCATGGCGGCAAGGTCTCGATGCTCGGCATCCCGGCCGAGGAGATCGCGATCGACTGGAACAAAATCGTCTTCAACATGCTGACCCTGAAGGGCATTTACGGCCGCGAGATTTTCGAGACCTGGTACAAGATGAGCGTGATGATCCAGTCCGGCCTCGATCTCACCCCGATCATCACCCACCGCCTGCCTTACACCGATTTCGAAGCCGGCTTCGAGGCGATGCTCCAGGGCGGCACCGGCAAGGTCGTGCTCAACTGGGAGTGACGGCCGCGTTCCATCCCGTCATTGCGAGGAGCGCAGCGACGAAGCAATCCAGCGGCACCGGACTGGATTGCTTCGCTCCGCTCGCAATGACGGCCTAGGAGGACTGAAATGTACGGAGAATTCCAGCACCATCTCCAGGCCGAGCTCGACGGCATCCGCGAGGCGGGCTTCTACAAGACCGAGCGCGTCATCACGACGCCGCAGGGCAGCCACGTCCACGTCGCCTCGGGCGAGGACGTGGTCAACCTGTGCGCCAACAATTATCTCGGCCTCGCCCAGGATCCGCGCGTCAACGCCGCCGCCCGCGAAGGCCTCGAGCGCTGGGGCTACGGCATGGCCTCGGTCCGCTTCATCTGCGGCACGCAAGCCGTGCACAAGCAGCTCGAGGACCAGCTCTCGGCCTGGCTCGGAACCGAGGACACGATCCTCTATCCCTCCTGCTTCGACGCCAATGGCGGCCTCTACGAAACCCTGCTCGGCCCCGAGGACGCGGTGATCTCCGACGAGCTCAACCATGCCTCGATCATCGACGGCGTCCGCCTCTGCAAGGCGCAGCGCTACCGCTACAAGAATGCCGACATGGCCGATCTCGAGGCGCAGCTCCAGGCCGCCGACGCGGCCGGCGCCCGCTTCAAGCTGATCGCCACCGACGGCGTCTTCTCGATGGACGGCTATATCGCGCCGCTCGCCGAAATCTGCGCGCTGGCCGAACGCTACGGCGCGCTCGTCCATGTCGATGACAGCCACGCCACCGGCGTGGTCGGCGAAGGCGGCCGCGGCACCCCCGAACATTGCGGCGTGATGGACCGCGTCGACATCGTCACCGGCACCCTCGGCAAGGCCCTCGGCGGCGCCAGCGGGGGCTTCACCAGCGCCAGACAGGAGGTCGTCGACCTCCTCCGCCAGCGCTCGCGTCCCTATCTCTTCTCCAACACCGTCGCCCCCGCGATGGTCGCCGGCGCGGCGAAGGCCGTGGAGCTCGCCGCGGCCGGCCACGACCTCCGCGCCCAACTCCACGACAACATGCGCTTCTTCCGGGAAGGCATGACCGGAGCCGGCTTCGAATTGCTCCCCGGCGACCACCCGATCATCCCGGTCATGCTCCACGACGCCCGCCGCGCCGCCGCCCTCGCCGACGCGCTCCTCCAGAAGGGCGTCTACGTCATCGCCTTCTCCTACCCCGTCGTCCCCAAGGGCAAGGCCCGCATCCGCACCCAGATTTCGGCGACGCACACGCGGGAAGAGCTGGAGCGCGCGGTAACGGCTTTTGCGGAAGCCGGAAGCGCGCTGTCGTAAACAACCCCTCTACGTCATCCTGACGAAAGTCAGGACCCATGAACACGGAGGTGGAAGGCTCCCGCAAACCGTGTTCATAGATCCCGAATCAAGTTCGGGATGACGGATGGGGCGGAAGAGCGTCAAATCCCAACTCGATAGCCCGGTCCTCCCAGAACGAATTGTTCTCCTCGATCAACGCGATCTTCCATGCCCGTCGCCACGCCTTCAGCTGCTTCTCCCGCGAAATCGCCGCGTACATATCCTCGAACATTTCGAAATGGACGAGTCGGTAAACTGCATAGTCGGAAGCGAATCCAGGCATGGTCCCAGTCCGATGCTGGTGCAGCCGCGCCATCAGATCGGACGTGACCCCGATATAAATCGTCCCATTCCGCCGGCTGGCAAGGATGTAGACGCAAGGCTCCCTGGCCACCTTACTCCCCTCCCCGTCATCCTGACGAAAGTCAGGATCCATGAACACCGACGTAGCGAATCCCAAAATCCGCGTTCATGGATGCTGAATCAAGTTCAGCATGACGATTCTCCTCGTTATGGGAGGCCACCATGAGCCAGTTCGACCTCACCGACGAGCAGCGCCAGATCCAGGAGATGGCGCAGCAATTCACCGCCGATGCCATCACGCCCCATGCCGCAAAATGGGACGAGGAGCATATCTTCCCGCGCGACACGATCCGCGCGGCGGCGGAGCTCGGCTTCGGCAGCATCTACGTCTCCGAGGAAGCGGGCGGCATCGGCCTCGGCCGGCTCGAGGCCGCGCTCATCATGGAGGCGATGGCCTATGGCTGCCCTTCCACCAGCGCCTTCATCTCGATCCACAATATGGGCTCGTGGATGATCGACCGCTTCGGCTCGCAGGCGGTGAAGGAAAAATATCTCCCGGCCATGATCACGATGGAGCGGATCGGCTCCTATTGCCTGACCGAGCCCGGCTCCGGCTCCGACGCCGCCGCCCTCAAGACCCGCGCGGTCAAGGACGACGATCATTATGTCGTCTCCGGCTCCAAGGCCTTCATTTCCGGCGGCGGCGAGAACGAAATCTATGTGACCATGGTCCGCACCGGCGTCGACGGACCCAGGGGCATTTCCTGCCTGGTCATCGAAAAGGACA
>DATINU010000166.1:0-4898 GCA_035473955.1 Allosphingosinicella sp. | reverse complement strand
GCTATCATGGCCATGGCGCCGGCGCCTCGATCGGCTTTTGGGACAATCAGGGGGCCGATCCGCGCGGCACCCATCGGCTGCGCGCGAACACCGCCTGGTCGATCGAGCTGAACGTCCGCCAGGCCGTGCCCGAATGGGGCGGGCAGGAGGTGGAGTTCCGGCTGGAGGAGGACGCCTTTTTCGACGGCGACCGGATCCGCTATCTCGACGGCCGGCAGACCGCGTTTCACCTGATCCGGCGCTAGCGTGACTGCCGGGTTCACGCCGCTCGATTGGTCGATCGTCGGCGGTTACGTCGTTCTGCTCGCTTTGGCCGGCATCCTCTCCACCCGCCGCCAGCGCAACGCCGACGATTATTTCCTCGCCAGCCACCACGTCCCGGTCTGGCTGATCGCGATCTCGGTGCTGTCCACCCAGCAATCGGCCGCGACCTTCCTCGGCGCGCCCGATTTCTCCTATCGCGGCGATTACACCTATCTGGCGTCCTGGCTCGGGCCGCTGCTTGCCGCCTGGCTGATCGCCCGTTTCCTGGCCCCGCTGTTCTACGCAGAAGGGGTGACCACGGTCTACGAGCTGCTCCGCAGCCGCTACGGCCCGGTGGCGATGCGCGCGGCCGGCGCGATGTATCTGGTCGGCCGGATTTTGGCGAGCGGGGCGCGGCTCTATCTGGCCGCGATCGCGGTCTCGATGATCATCTTCGCCGATATCGGGCCGGGGCGCGTGCTGGCGGCCTCGGCGGTGCTCGTCGTGCTCGGCCTCGCCTTCACCTTCATCGGCGGGCTCCGTTCGGTGGTGTGGAGCGATCTCGTCCAGGTCGTGCTCTATGTGGGCGCCGCGCTGATCGTGCTGATGATCCTGTGGACGAGCATCCCCGCCCCGGCCGGCGAGATCGTCTCGGCCCTGTCGGCCGAAAACAAGCTGCGCTTCGTCGATCTCTCGCTCGATCCGACCGCGCCTTTCTCGCTGCTCGCCACGGTGACGGGCATCACCTTGCTGTTCTTCGCGAGCATGGGGCTCGACCAGGACGTCACCCAGCGCTTCCTCGCCTGCCGCGACGTGCGCGAGGGAAGGCGCGCGCTCTACGCCTCGGTGCTCGCCTCGGTCCCGGTCGTGCTCATCTTCCTGATGATCGGCTCGCTGCTCTACATCGTCTACGACCGGCCCGATCTGATGGGGCAGGGGGCGGGCGGCGCGGCGACCACGTTCGAAGGCGAGCGGATCACCATCTTCATGCATTATATCCTGACCCAGATTCCGCCCGGCGTGCGCGGCTTCATCGCGGTCGGCGTGCTCGCCGCGGCGGCGGTGAATTCGGGGCTGATCTCGATGGCCTCGGTGCTGGTCCAGGATTTCTACCGGCCCTGGGCGGAGCGGCGCGGCGCCAGGGACGAGGCGCACTACGTCCGCGCCGGGCGGGTCGGGATAGTGCTGCTCGCCTTCGCCTTGCTGGGGATGTCGCTGCTCTGCTTCTACTGGCAGCGCTACACCGATGCGCCTTTGCTCGATTTCGCGCTCGGGGTGATGAGCTTCGCTTATTCGGGCCTGCTCGGCGTCTATTTCACCTTGCTGTTCACCCGGCGCGGCTCCTCCGCCTCGGTGATCGCCGCGCTCGTCGCCGGCTTCGTCGCGATCGGGCTCCAGCAGAGCTATGTGGTGGACATGCTGGGGCTGCCGATCTCGTGGAAGACATTGGCCTTCTCCTACCAGCTCTGCCTCGGCACCGCCGTCGCCTTTGTGGTGTGCGCCCTACCGGCAGGGCGCTCCCGCCGCCCAGACCTGGGCTAAGGCCGCCTCGCCGCCTTCGATCGGCCGGTCGTTCGCGACGTGGACGAGCCGGCCCGGCGCGGCCCAGGCGGCGCGAAAGGCGGAGTTGACCGCGTCGAGCCGGATACCCGCCAGATAGGCCCGCGTGTCGGCCGCGCGGCCCGGCTGGGTGGGAACGATGCCAATGCCGATCATCTCGGTAAGCCGGTTGGCGAGCTCGCCGCTTGTCTCGGGCGCCGTGTAAGTTGCCAGCCGCTCACCCTCGCGCTCGATGGCGATGGCGAATTCGTCCTCGCTGAAACCGTCCCGCAAGGCGCAGCGCAATTCCTGCTCGGCGACGCCGAGCGCCATCCGCCAATCGCCGTCAAAGGCGCGGACCGAGAAGCGGGAGATCCTGGCGGTGCGGTAATAGGTTTCGACCGCGGCCTCGGCGTCCATGAACGGCCGGTCGCCGCCGCGATGGCCGAGCACCCGCGCCGCCAGCATGTCCGCGCCGAGCGACTGCAGGAACCCCTGATCGCGCGGCGCCGAAGCATCGCCCCCGCCCAGCGGCGCGACCGACGCTACCGTGGCCCAGGTCGATCCGCCTGGCGTGGTGAGCGCGCGAAAGGCGGAGGGGCGGGCCCGGTCGATCGGCCCGGGCGGCGAATCGGTGAGCGACGCGCGCACCGGCCAATGATCGAACTCGGCGGCGATCCGCGTTTCCAGCCATGCCGGATCGACATCGCCGACCACGATCAGCGTCGTCCGGCGGGGCTCGTAATAGCGGCCGTAGAGCCGGCTTAGCCCCTCGACGCTCACCGCCGCCGCCTCGGTCTCGCTGCCGGTGAGCGTCGTTTGCGCGATACGCGTCCCCGGCAGGAAAAAGGCGATCTGGTCGCGCTCGCGCCGGTCCTCGGGTCCGGAGCGCTGGCGCGCTTCGGCGACGATCTCCGCCCGCGCCCGCTCCATCGCCTCGGGTACGAGCAAGAGTCCGTCGCCAATGTCGCGCAGCAGCAGAAGCATGCGTTCGAGCTGGCGCCGGTCCGGCCGGGCGAGATCGATCCGGTAATAGGTGTCGGTATCGCCGGTATGGGCGTTGAAATCGGTGCCCAGGCGGAGATGCTCGCGCCGCTCGAGGCTCGCCCGCGCGCCTTCCGGAATGCGGCGCGAGCCCATGAACGCCATATGCTCCAGATAATGCGCCTCCCCCGGCGCCCCGTCCGCCGCGCCGACCCTGACCAGCAGCCGGAAGGCGACGGCGCGCGCCGGCGTCCGGTTGGGCAGGATCGCATAACGCATCCCGTTCGCGAGCACGCCGAAGCGGATGCGTGGATCGGGGGTAAGGTCGCTCCCGTCGAAGCCCCAGACGTGGCGGGCCTCCGGCGACATTGTCTGGGCGGGGGCACCGGCGGCGAGCGCCAGCGCGGCGAAGGCGGCTAGGAGCCGCACTTCCGGCTCAAGCTCCGCATCGCATCGTCGAGGCCGGCGAGGGTCAGCGGGTACATGCGATCCTGCATCAACGTGCGCATCACCTGGATCGAGCTGGTGTAGCTCCAATATTGTTCGGGCACTGGATTGAGCCAGACCGCCGCCGGATAGGTCGTCGTCATGCGCTGCAGCCAGGTGCTGCCGGCTTCCTCGTTATAATGTTCGACCGAGCCGCCCGGGTGGGTGATCTCGTAGGGGCTCATCGAGGCGTCGCCGACGAAGACCAGCTTGTAGTCATGGCCGTATTTGTGGAGCACGTCCCAGGTCGGCGTGCGCTCGTTGAAGCGGCGGCGATTGTCCTTCCACAAAGCCTCGTAGGGGCAATTGTGGAAGTAGAAGAATTCGAGATTTTTGAACTCGCTGGTCGCGGCGCTGAACAGCTCCTCGCAAAGCTTGATGTGCGGGTCCATCGAACCCCCGACGTCGAGGAAGAGCAGCAATTTCACCGCATTGTGCCGCTCGGGCCGCATGCGGATGTCGAGCCAGCCCTTGCGCGCGGTGCCGTCGATCGTCTCGTCGAGATCGAGCTCCTCGGCGGCGCCTTCGCGGGCGAAGCGGCGCAGGCGGCGGAGCGCGACCTTGATGTTGCGCGTGCCGAGCTCGACCTTGGAATCGAGGTTGCGAAACTCGCGCTTGTCCCAGACTTTCAGCGCGCGGCCCTGCCGGCTTTCGCCGCCGATCCGCACGCCTTCCGGATTGTAGCCCGAATTGCCGAACGGCGAGGTGCCCCCGGTACCGATCCATTTGGAGCCGCCCTGGTGGCGCCCCTGTTGCTCCTCGAGGCGCTGCTTCAGCGTCGCCATGATCTCCTCCCAGGAGCCGAGCGATTTGATCTCGGCCATTTGCTCGGGCGTGAGATAAAGCTCGGCGATCTGCTTCAGCCATTCCTCGGGAACCGGCGCCGCTTCCGTGCCGTAGGTGGTTTCGAGCCCCTTGAAGACCTTGCCGAACACCTGATCGAAGCGGTCGAGCAGCCCTTCGTCCTTCACAAAGGTGGCGCGGGCGAGGAAATAGAATTCCTCCGGGCTCGCGGAGATGATGTCCGCGTCGAGCGCCTCCAGCAACGTGAGGTGCTCTTTCATCGAGGCGGGAATCCCCGCGGCGCGCAGCTCGTCGACGAAGGAGAAGAACATGAGAGCCTCTCTAGGCCGTCCCGGCGCGAGCGTCATCCCCGGATGGCGGCGCGCAGGCCAAAGTTGACAAAGTGGACGCCTGAAACGGATTTTGGCCGGGTCCGGCGAAATGCACGAAATGCACGACTTGCACACGGAATCGCCGGGGTCTGCTCCCGCGAAGGCATGTTTGAGCGGCCGGCAGCGAGCCGGGCCGGCCGTGCGGAACCGACAATCTCAAAGAGCCGAACAAGCGGCCAATCCCGCGAGTCGCGGCAAGTGTGGCTGGTCAAATCCTACATGTATCCCACAAAATGCGGGTCACGAAGGTGGGCGCCTCCGGAGCAGCGTGAGTGACCGTTGCGGCAGCTTTGGACATATAAAATTCTTGCTGTCGGAAGGGCAACGAATTGCCCAGATTATCGCAGGGAGACTTCGGACGATTCCAACTAGCGCTCCGGCGACTGCGGCGACAATGATAGCGTCCATTATGACTTGGCCTCCGCGCCTGCGGTCTTTCCAAGCCGCTGCCCCAATACCCGCTTTATGCTG
>DATINU010000165.1:0-4815 GCA_035473955.1 Allosphingosinicella sp. | reverse complement strand
GACAAGGGCGAGACGCCGCTCGACGGCGCCTATCGCGAGCTGGAGGAAGAAACCGGGATCAAGCGCGCGCATGCCGACTTGATCGCGCAGGCCCCGGAGGAATTGCTCTACGATCTGCCGCCCGACCTGATCGGCAAGGTCTGGAAGGAGAAGTGGAAGGGCCAGCGCCAGACCTGGTTCCTGATGCGCTTCACCGGCACCGACGCGGACGTGAATATCGAGACGGAAGACCCCGAATTCCGCGCCTGGAGATGGGCCGACCCCGCCGACCTGCCGGCGATGATCGTGCCGTTCAAGAAGCAGCTGTACGAAGAGGTGCTGGCCGCGTTCGAAGCCTGGCTCTAGACCTCGGCGGCCAGCAGATCGTCGCGCCAGGCCGCCAGCGCGTCGGCCCCGCGGGCGCTGGCCAGGAAGCGGCTCCAGCTGCGGGCTTCGTGAGCCACGATCGCCAGCTCCCAGACGCAGAAGGTTGGGCGCGCGGGCGCCGCCTCGCCGCCCGGCGCCGGATAGGCCGGATCGAAGCGGGCGAAGTCGTTCATGTCGCCATGATGGTAGGCGACGACCTCCCATGCCTCGTTCGCGCCGCGCCAGACGACCGGCAGCAGGAAATGGAAATCGGCGCCGCAGCGATGGAGGATCACGAAGCCGCGATCGCCCGCTTCGAACTCGGTTTGCGCGGCGAGCCAGTCCCGCGCCTTCCCGGCAAGCGATTGCGGGACCGGCTCCCCCGGCTTTTCAAGATGATAGAATTTCAAAACCGCTCCGCCATGTTCGACAACGGCCATGGGAACGGCCCGCTTGGCATAATGGCGATAACCTTGGGGGACGCCGTTCAGCTGCATCGGACCACTCCATTTGTTCCTTAAATGTTCTGATAGCTGCGGGTGATGCGGACGGCAAGCCGATCCGGTAGCCACGCCTCACCTTCCTCGCTAAGGCACCCGCCATGCGCGGGCTGAGCGACATCGAGACCAAGGCTGTGAAGCATTGCGCCGATACGCCGATGCTCGCCAAGACCGAGGCCTGGGCGATCGTCAACAGCGGCTCGCGCAATCTCGACGGGCTCGGCAGGGTCGCCGAGTCGATGTTGGGCGCTTTCTCGGTATTGCCGGGCGAGATCGCGCTGAAGGATGCGGCGCCGGTCGAAGCGGTCGATGCGGACGGACGGACGACCGAAGTCGCCCATGGGCAGAACCTGCACCTTAAGGTTCGGCCCGGCGCCCCGGTACAGTTGCTCCTCACCGGCCATATGGACACCGTCTTCGGCGTCGACCATCCTTTTCAGGAGGTGTTCTGGCGCGAGGAGGGCGTGCTCGGCGGCCCGGGCGTCGCCGATATGAAGAGCGGGATCGCAGTCATGCTCGCGGCCCTCCGCGCCGTCGAGGCGACCGGTGCACCGGGCCTCGGCTACGAAGTAGTGATCAATTCCGACGAGGAGGTCGGCTCGCTTGGTTCGGCGCCTTTGATCGCCGAGGCGGCGCGCGGCAAGAGGGCGGCTTTAACCTACGAACCTTCCGCTTTGCCCGACGGCACGCTGGCCGGCGCACGGCCGGGGAGCGGCAATTTCTCGATTTCGATCGAGGGCCGGAGCGCCCATGCCGGGCGCAATCCTGAGGACGGCCGCAACGCCGTGCTGGCCGCCGCTGCGCTGGCGCTCAGGCTCGCCGAGGCGAAGCAGGCTGGGCTCAGCGTCAACCCGGCCAAGATCGACGGGGGCGGGCCGAACAACGTCGTGCCTGATCGGGCGGTGCTGCGCGTCAACATGCGGCCGGCCACGCCCGCACTGCAGGCCGTCGCCCAGCGCCTGCTCGACGATGCGGTCCGCGAGATCGCGGCGGCGCACGACGTGACGATGCACGTCCATGGCGGCTTCGCCCGGCCGCCCAAGCCGATCGATGCCAGCGCGCAGAAGCTGTTCGAGTTGGTGAAGCGCGCGGGCGCCGATCTCGGCCAGGAGATCGGGTGGCGCGACACGGGCGGGGTTTGCGACGGCAACAATATCGCCGCCTGCGGGGTGCCGGTGGTCGATACGATGGGCGCGCGCGGCGGCGCGATCCATTCGGACCAGGAATTTCTGATCGTCGAGAGTCTCGTCGAGCGCGCGCAATTGTCGGCGCTCACGATTCTAAGGCTCGCCAACGGGGAGGCTTTGTGAGTTTCAGGATCAGGCCCGCGCGGGCCGGCGATTTCGAGGCGATCCATCGGCTGGCGCAACTGACCGGCGGCGGCTTCACCAACCTGCCCGCCGACAAGGGCACGCTCGTCGCCAAGCTCTCGCGCTCGGACGATGCCTTCTCGCGTGAGGATGTCGCGCCGGAGGGCGACCTCTTCCTGTTCGTGCTTGAAAATGGCGAGACCGGCGAGATCCGCGGCACCTGCCAGGTGTTCAGCCGGATCGGCGTCGAGCAGCCTTTTTATTCCTATCGCCTCTCCAAGCTTACCCAGACGTCGCCCGAGCTGGAGCGGACCTTCAAAACCGAGATGCTGACGCTCTGCACCGACTTCAACGATTGCTCGGAAGTCGGCGGCCTGTTCCTCCATCCGGAGGCCCGGGCGAGCGGTGCGGGGCTCGGCATATTGCTGGCGCGCAGCCGCTACCTCTTCATCCGCCGCAACCGCGAACGCTTCGCCGAGACGATGGTCGCGGAGTTGCGCGGGGTGATCGACGCGGAAGGCCATTCGCCCTTCTGGGACGCGATCGCCGGGCGCTTCTTCGGCATGGATTTCCGCGAGGCGGACGCGTTCAACGGCGCCCACGGCACCCAGTTCATCGCCGATCTGATGCCGAAGACGCCGATCTACACGGCGATGCTTTCGCCCGAGGCGCTGGCGGTGATGCGCCGACCCCACCCGACCGGCGAGGCGGCGATGAGGATGCTCGAGCGCGAGGGCTTCAGCAACGAGGGCTATATCGACATTTTCGACGGCGGCCCGACCATGTCGACTAAGACCGACGAGATCCGCACCGTGCGCGATGCGAAGGAATTCACACTGACCGCGGTGGTCGACAGCCATGACGGCGAGAAGATGATGATCGCCAGCGGGCGGCTCGAAGATTTCGCCGCGGGGTTCGGGTTCGTGAGTGCGGCCGAAGATGGAACTGCGACGCTCGATCTCGCCGCCGCGGCCCTGCTGGGCCTGGGTCCCGGCGATACCTTCCTCGCGATCGGCCGCTGAGCCGTGGCGCGCGTCGAAATCAATTTCGACGGGATCGTCGGCCCGAGCCACAATTATGCCGGGCTCAGTTTCGGCAATCTCGCCGCCACCAGTAACAGGGGTAATGCCGCCTTCCCCCGCGCCGCCGCGTTGCAGGGGATCGAGAAGATGCGGCACAACCTTGGGCTTGGCCTGGCGCAAGGCGTGCTGCTCCCCCACCCGCGCCCGAACCGGGATTGGCTCGCCGAGCTCGGCGCGACTGCGGAGACGCCCGGCGACCTGCTCCCCGCCGCGCTTTCCGCCTCGGCGATGTGGGCCGCCAATGCCGCGACGGTTTCGCCCGCCCCCGATACGGCGGACGGGCGCTGCCACCTGACCATTGCCAACCTGCGGACCATGGCGCACCGCAGCCACGAATGGCCGGCGACGTTCGCCCAGCTCCGCCTCGCCTTTGCCGACGAAACGCATTTCGCTGTCCATCCCCCCGTTCCCGCCACCTTCGGCGACGAAGGCGCGGCCAATCATATGCGGATGGGCGCGGGCCACGACGCGCCGGGGGTAGAGATTTTCGTCTACGGCGTGAGCGGCGGCCCCTTCCCCGCCCGCCAGCATCTCGAAGCCTCGCGCGCGGTCGCTCGGCTGCACGGCCTCGATCCGGCTCGCATCCTGTTCGTCCAGCAATCGGAAGCGGCGATCGCCGCCGGCGCTTTCCACAACGATGTCGTCGCCGTCGCCAACGAGCATGTCCTGTTCGCGCACGAACAGGCCTTCGCCGACAAGGCGCGCTTCTACGCGGAGCTGAAGCGCGTGCTGCCCGAGGCCGAGATCGTCGAGGTTCCCGCCAGCCTCGTCAGCCTCGCCGACGCGGTCAAATCCTACCTGTTCAACGCCCAGCTGGTGAGCCTGCCGGAAGGCGGCATGGCGCTGATATTGCCGGGCGAAGCGCAAGCGACGGAGGCCGTCTGGACCTGGCTGCAGGAGATGGCCGCCGGCAACGGCCCGATCCGCCGGCTTTGCGTGGTCGACGTACGCGAATCGATGGCCAATGGCGGGGGCCCCGCCTGCCTGCGCCTGCGCGTCGTTGCCGATCCGGCCACGGTCGATCCGCGCTTCCTGGTCGATGCCGCGCAACTCGACCGCATTGCCGCTCTCATCGAAGCCTGGTGGCCCGAACGGATCGCGCCGGACGACCTCGCCGATCCCGACCTCCACGGCCGCGTCGCGGCAGCGCGATCAGCTTTGCTCTCGACGCTCGATCTTGCGGAACTGGGCTAGCGCGGCGACCGTTTTCTCCGGCAAAGGAGAAACGTCATGCCCGCAAAATCAGCCGCCCAGCAGAAGGCCGCCGGTGCCGCTTTGTCCGCCAAGCGCGGCGACACGCCCAAGAGCAAGCTCAAGGGCGCCTCGAAGCAAATGGTGGAATCGATGACCGAAAAGCAGCTCGAGGAGTTCGCCTCGACGAAGCGTAAGGACAAGCCCGAGCACGTCGGCTAGCGACCGGCCTTCACCTCCGTTGCCGGCGCGACCGCGCGGACCGGCGCGGGCCGCTGGCTCGCCGCCGCGACCCGGGTCGGCGCGCCGAGGCGCACGAAGACATCGTCGACATGGACGCCGCCGCGCTCGACGAGCAGGTTCTGAAAGTTGCGGTCGTCCTCGCGG
>DATINU010000164.1:0-3259 GCA_035473955.1 Allosphingosinicella sp. | reverse complement strand
CTTTCCGTGGAAAAAGGCAGCGTGCCCGACGAGCGCTCCGCGGGCCCGCGCGACCGCTTCGACGGGGGGATTCGATTCGACCATCCCCAGCTTATGACCGATCGGCGCGGCTGTAGGAAAATGGTTTTTCAAAATTGGCGTTGGCGGCGAATGCTGGGGAGGAAATCGAAAATCCCGTTCCACGCGGGCCTTAGAGCCTCTAACCTCGCCGCGTGGCGACAAAGGTGAAAACGGACGCGGCGGCGACGCCGATGATGGCGCAATATCTGGCGCTGAAGGCCGAGGCCGAGGGGTCTTTGCTCTTCTACCGGATGGGCGATTTCTTCGAATTGTTCTTCGAGGACGCGAAGCTCGCGGCCGCTGATCTCGACATCGCGCTGACCGCGCGCGGCGAGCATGAGGGCAAGCCGATCCCGATGTGCGGCGTGCCGATCCACGCCGCCGAGGCCTATCTCGCCCGGCTGATCAAGGCCGGCCACCGCGTCGCCATTGCCGAGCAGATCGAAAGCCCGGCCGAAGCGAAGAAGCGCGGCGCCAAATCGGTGGTCAACCGCGCCATCGTCCGCGTCGTAACGGCGGGGACGCTGACCGAGGAAGCCCTGCTCGATTCGCGCAGCGCCAACTGGCTGGTGGCAGTGGCGAAGGTGGGCGAGCTCTATGGCCTCGCCGCCGCCGACGTCTCGACCGGCCGCTTCGAGCTGGCCTCGATCCTGCCGGGCGCACTCGACGCGGAGCTGGCGCGGCTTGGCGCTGCCGAGCTGATCGCGCCCGAACCGATGGCGGGTGCGGAGCTCTGGAGCCAGGGCTTCGACAGCATCGCGGCCGAGCGACGTCTGAAGGGGCGCTTCGAGGTCGCGACGCTGGACGGGTTCGGCCAGTTCGATCGCGCCGCTCTCTGCGCGGCGGGCGGACTGCTCGCCTATCTCGACGAGGTCGCCCGCAATTCGCTCCCCTTCCTCCGCCCGCCCGTCGTTCGTTCCTCGGGCGATCATATGATGATCGACGCGGCAACGCGCGAAAGCCTGGAATTGACCGTCTCCGCCTCGGGCACCCGCGCCGGCAGCCTGCTCGCCGCCGTGGACCGGACCGTCACCGGCGCAGGCGCTCGCCTGCTTGGCGCCGATCTCGGCGCGCCCTTGCTCGACCGCGCCCGGATCGAAGCCCGGCTCGACCTCGTCGCTCTGTTCGAAAGCGATGCCGGCCTCCGCGACTGGCTGCGCAGGCAGCTTCGCGCTCTCCCCGACATCGGTCGCGCCCTCGGGCGGCTGGTGGCGGGGCGCGGCTCTCCGCGCGATCTCGGCCAGCTCCGCGACGGGCTCGACGAGGCCCGGCGGCTGCACGACCGGCTGGCGAAGTGCGAAGAGCCGCCACGGCTGCTCGCCGATTTGCTGCCGGCGCTGACCGGGCACGGCGCGCTGGTCGACCTGCTCTCCCGCGCCCTGGTGCCGTCGCCGCCGATCGACACCGCCCAGGGCGGCTATATCGCCGAGGGCTATGACGACGCGCTCGATGCCTTGCGCGCGACGGGCGGCGAGGGGCGCCGGGCGATCGCCGCGCTGGAGGCGCGCTACCGGACGCAGACCGGCATCGCGACGCTGAAGATCCGCCACAACAACGTGCTCGGCTTCCACATCGAGGTGCCGGCCCGAAACGCGGACAAGTTGATGGCCGCCGAATCCGGCTTCACCCACCGCCAGACGCTGGCCGGCGTCGTCCGGTTCAACGCGGCGGACCTGCACGAGCAGGCGCTCCGGGTCGGCCAGGCGGGCGCGCATGCGCTCGCCGCCGAGGCCGCGCATTTCGAGGCGCTGAGCGAGGCCGCGCTCGGCCGGGCCGAGGCGATCGCCGCCGCCGCCGACGCGCTGGCCCGGCTCGACGTCGCCGCCGCTTTGGCCGAGCGCGCCGCCGAAGGGGGCTGGTGCCGGCCCCTGTTCGACGATGCGGCCTGTCTCGAAATCGAAGCCGGGCGCCATCCGGTGGTCGAGGACGCGCTGAAGGCGAGCGGCGCGCGCTTCGTCGCCAATGATTGCCGCCTGTCGGAGGAGAGCCGGCTCTGGCTGGTGACGGGTCCGAACATGGGCGGCAAATCAACCTTCCTCCGCCAGAACGCGCTGATCGTCCTGCTCGCCCAGGCCGGTTCCTACGTGCCCGCGACGCGCGCGAAGCTCGGCCTCGTCGATCGCTTGTTCAGCCGGGTCGGCGCCTCGGACAATCTGGCGCGGGGCCGCTCGACCTTCATGGTCGAGATGGTCGAAACCGCCGCCATCCTCGCCCAGGCCGGGCCGAGCAGCTTCGTCATCCTCGACGAGGTCGGGCGCGGCACTTCGACCTATGACGGGCTTGCCATCGCCTGGGCGGTGGTCGAGGCGATCCACGATCACGCCCGCTGCCGCTGCCTGTTCGCCACCCATTATCACGAGCTGACGAGGCTGGCGGAGCGGCTCGATTCGCTCTCGCTCCACCATGTCCGCGCGCGCGAATGGAAGGGCGATCTCGTCCTGCTGCACGAACTGGCCGACGGCCCCGCCGACCGCTCCTACGGGATCGCGGTCGCCAAGCTCGCGGGCCTGCCGCCCGCCGTGGTGACCCGCGCCAAATCCGTGCTCGCCAAGTTGGAGGAAGGCCGCGCCGCGACCGGCGGCATCGCCGCGGGGCTCGACGATCTGCCGCTCTTCGCCGCGACCATGGCCGAGGAGGCGGCGCCCGATCCAGTCCATGCCGCGCTGGCGGAAATCGAGCCGGACAGCCTGGCGCCGCGCGAGGCGCTGGAGCTGCTCTACGCCTTGAAGCGCCTCCAGGCCGAGCGGGACGGATGAGCGCGGTCCCCGGCCAGCGCGAGATCATCGACCGCCGCGCCATCGCCGCCTTGCTCGACGAGGCGGACCGCAAGCAGGCCGCGGCGATTCTCAAAGACGCGCTGGCGGCGGGCCGCGCCGAAATCGCGCGCCGCCTTGCCGACAAGCCCTATGCCGGGAGCGAGGCCGCTTCCGCTTATGCCTTCCTGACCGATCAGATCCTCCGCCTCGCCTTCGATTTCGTCACGACCAGGCTTTATCCCCTCTCCAATCCGACCACGTCGGAACGGCTGCTGCTGATGGCCGTGGGCGGCTACGGGCGCGGGGAGATGGCGCTCCATTCGGACGTCGACATCGCCTTCGTCACCCCCTGGAAGCCGACCGGCGGGACGGAGACCGCGGTTGAGGCGATCCTCTATCTGCTCTGGGATCTCGGCCTCAAGATCGGTCCTTCGTCCCGCGGC
>DATINU010000163.1:0-12617 GCA_035473955.1 Allosphingosinicella sp. | reverse complement strand
GGCGTGAAATCCTGAGCACCGAGGCGTAAGACAGGCCCGGTTCGGCAACGGGAGAGGGCATCGGTGGGCAGCGCCCCGCGGATCGCAATCGACGCGATGGGTGGCGATACCGGCCCGGCGGTGATGGTCGCCGGAGCCGCTCTCGCCTTCGGGCGCCGCGACGACCTTTCCTTCCTTCTGTTCGGCGACGAGCCGAGCCTCCGCCCCGAGCTGCAACGCCATCCCGCGTTGGCGGCGGTGAGCGAGGTCGTCCATTGCGACGACGTCATCTCCGGCGACGACAAGCCCAGCCAGGCGATCCGCCGGGCCAAGACCAGCTCGATGGGCCTCGCCATCGCCGCCGTGAAGGAAGGCGACGCGCAGGCCGCGGTCTCCGGCGGCAACACCGGTGCGCTGATGGCGATGGCGAAGCTGGCGCTACGCACCATGCCGGGGATCGACCGGCCGGCGCTCGCCGCCTTGCTGCCGACGCTCGGCGACAACGATCTCGTCATGCTCGATCTCGGCGCCAATACCGAATGCGACACGCGCAACCTGGTCGAATTCGCGGTGATGGGCGCGGCTTATGCCCGAGTCGTGCTCGAGCTCGAGGCGCCGCGCGTGCAATTGCTCAACATCGGCACCGAGGACATGAAGGGCACGGACGAGCTCAAGGACGCCGCCGCGATCCTGCGCGGCTCCGAGCATCTCCACATGCGCTTCGACGGCTTCATCGAGGGCGACAAGCTCTCGCGCGGCGATGTCGACGTGGTCGTGACCGATGGCTTTTCCGGCAATATCGCGCTGAAGTCGCTCGAGGGCACGGCACGCTTCGTCACCGACCTTTTGAAGCGCGCCTTCACCAGTTCGACTCGTTCCAAGATCGGCTTCCTGATCTCGCGCCCGGCGACCGAATTGCTCCGCCATCACCTCGATCCGAACAACCATAATGGCGCGGTTTTCCTCGGCCTCAACGGCCTCGTCGTGAAGAGCCACGGCAGCGCGACCGACAAGGGCGTCGCCAATGCGATCCGCGTCGCCGCGCGGATGGTGCGCGAGGACCTGACCCGCAAGATCACCGAAGATCTCGCCAACGTCACCGCCAGGCAGGCCGAGCTGGCGGAGGCGAAATGAGCCGCCGCGCGCGGATCGTCGGCACCGGCTCGGCGCTGCCGCCCAACCGCGTTACCAACGAACAGCTGGCGCAGCGGGTCGATACAACCGACGAATGGATCGTCGAGCGGACCGGGATCTGCGCCCGCCACATCGCCGGCGACGGCGAGACCACGGCGACGCTCGCCACCGAGGCGGCCCGCAAGGCGCTTGCCGCCGCGGGGATCGACGCCTCGGCGATCGGCCTGATCGTGCTCGCCACGGCGACGCCCGATCAGACCTTCCCGGCCAGCGCCACGCGCGTCCAGACCGCGCTCGGCATCGACGATTGCATCGCCTTCGACGTGCAGGCGGTCTGCACCGGCTTCCTCTACGCCCTCTCGATCGCCGACAATATGATGAAGGGGGGGATGGCCGATCACGCGCTGGTGATCGGCGCCGAGACGTTCAGCCGGATCCTCGATTGGGAGGACCGGGCGACCTGCGTCCTCTTCGGCGACGGCGCCGGCGCGGTGGTGCTGAAGGCGGAGGAAGGGACCGATACCGGCATCCTCGCGACCCGGCTTCACGCGGACGGGCGGCACAACGATCTGCTCTATGTCGACGGCGGGGTTTCGACCACCGGCACGGTCGGCAAGCTGAGGATGAAGGGCAAGGAGGTCTTCCGCCACGCGGTTACCAACCTCGCCGCCGTGCTTGCCGAAACGCTTGCCGCCGCCGGCCACGCGGCGGACGAGATCGACTGGGTAGTGCCGCACCAGGCGAACAAGCGGATCCTCGACGCCACCGCGAAGAAGCTGAAGCTCGATCCCGCGAAGGTGATCGTGACCGTCGACCAGCATGCCAACACCTCGGCCGCCTCGGTGCCGCTGGCGCTCGATACCGCCGTGCGCGACGGCCGGATCAAGACCGGCGACCTCCTCGTCCTCGAAGCGATGGGCGGCGGCTTCACCTGGGGCGCCGCGGTCGTTCGCTACTGATTTTTGCAGGTCCGTAACGAAGCCGCCGCAGAGTCGCATTGCGCTTCTTCGAAAGCGGGGTTAAGGTTCTGAATTCTCGCGAATGAGGGGGAGACTCATGGCCGACGCTGGGGCGATCAGGAAACCTTCGGTGGGCACGCTGACCCGCGCCGACCTTGCCGATATCGTCCATCGCGAAATCGGTCTGTCGCGCGCCGAATCCGCCGGCACGGTCGAACGCATCCTCCATCATATGTGCGGCGCGCTCTCCGACGGGCAGAATGTGAAGATTTCCGGCTTCGGCAGCTTCATCCTGCGCGACAAGGGCGAGCGGATCGGCCGCAACCCGAAGACCGGCGTCGAAGTGCCGATCGCGCCTCGCCGCGTGCTGACCTTCCGCGCCAGTCAGATCATGCGCGAGCGGATCGCCAGCAGCTAGGCGAGCCCTGATGGCGGAGCCTTCCCGTAAGAGCGACCAGGCCTTCCGGACGATCGGTGAGCTCGCCTCCGACCTCGGCGTGCCGCAGCATATCCTGCGCTATTGGGAGACGCGCTTCCCGCAGCTGAAGCCGCTGCAGCGCGCCGGCAACCGCCGCTATTATCGCCCCGACGACGTCGCCCTGGCGAAGCGCATTCACCGCCTGCTCAACCAGGACGGCTATACGATCCGCGGCGTCCAGCAATTGCTGAGCCGGGGCGGGGCGAGCGAAAGCGAAGCCGCGGGCCCAGTTGTCGCGGCCCCGGCCGCGCCCGTGGCACCGACGCCTGCCAATCAACATTCCCTATTCCCTGCCGAGCAATTGCGGGCCCTCAGGCAGGTCTTGTCCGATGGGTTGAAGGAGTCTGAGCTATGATCGGGAAATCAGGTCTTGTCGGTCTCGCCGCGCTGGCCGTCTTGTCGCTGCCCGCCGCCGCGAGTGCGGCGCCGCGCACCGGCGAGCTCCGCGAATCGCGTTGCGACACGCTGGAGCAGGATGGGCGCCATGTGCTTGTGGTCCAGGCCGACGATCTGCGCGTGCTGCGCGACACCGCGCTTGGCGGCGCCTTCAATCCGGGCTTCGCGCCGAGTGTCGCCGGCGTGCTCTGCAGCCGCAGCTCGATCGTGCCGGGCGCCTTTGACGACGAGGTGATCTGGCTCGGTCTGCCGCTGCACCTTTCGCAGGCGGGCTCACCCAGCCGGCTGGCGGTGCTCGAGATCGATCATGGCCGCTATCGCTACCGGATGATCGAAGGGCCGGCGCCCGACGCGACCGAGCAGGCGGCGATCGACGCGCGGCTCGCCGAATTCCAGGCGCGCTTGATCCCTACGCGCTAACCCTCTTCGAGGTCGCGCGGCCGCACGAACCTGACCAGCTCGCCCTCGCCGAGCGCGAGATCGGCCCAGCGGCCGATCCCGAGGTGCAATTCGGTGAGCGCGCCGGTCGGATATTTGGCGGCGATGAGATCGTGCAGCCCGCCGGGCCGGCCGAGGCCGAGCGCGAGCAGGGCAAGGCCTGGATTGTGGCCGGCCAGCAGCAGCCGCTCCGTCTCGTCGGAGACCGCGCGAAGCAAAGCGAGCAAGGTGTCGGGCGCGGCGAGGTAGATGCGCTCGTCCTGCACGGTCGGGGCGGCGGCGCCATAGCCCTGCGCCAGCTCGTTCAGCGTTTCGACGACGCGAACGGCGGGCGAGGCGAGAATCAGGTCGAAGCCAAGGCCGAGCCGGCGCATCTCGCGCCCCATCGCCCGCGCCGCCTTGCGGCCGCGCGCGTTCAGCGGCCGCTCGAAATCGCTCTGGCCCGGATCGGCCCAGGAGGATTTAGCGTGCCGGAGCAGGGTCAGCGTCTTCATGCGCTCGCTCGCTTTGGGTTGTGAGGAACGACCTTACCCGATCGATCGAGTCCGCCAAATGCAACCGCGATACGTTGACCCCCGCCGGGAAGGCATTGAGCAGCCGCGAGGGCGTCGCCGCGGAGAGCAAGACGAACAGTCCCCGGTCCTCCTGACGCCGGATCAGCCGCCCGAACGCCTGCGCCAGCCGGGCGCGGACGACGCGATCGTCATAGACCGAACCGCCTCCCGCGGCGCGGCGGGCCGCGTGCAGCACGTCCGGCCGTGGCCAGGGGACGCCTTCCATGACGACCAGCCGGAGCGAATGGCCGGGCACGTCGACCCCGTCGCGCAAGGCGTCGGTGCCGAGCAAGGAGGCGCGCGGATCGTCGCGGAAGATGTCGACGAGCGTGCCGGTGTCGATCGGATCGACATGCTGGGCGTAGAGCGGCAGCCCGGCGCGGGCGAGACGATCGGCGATACGGGCATGGACGGCCCTGAGGCGCTGGATGGCGGTGAACAGGCCGAGCGTTCCGCCCTCCGCCGCCTCGATCAGCCGGGCATAGGCGCCGGCGAGGGCGGCGAGATCGCCGCGCTTCACGTCGGTCACGATCAGGACCTCGCTGTTCGCCCGATAGTCGAACGGGCTCGCCGTTTCGAAGCGCAAGGCCGGGCGGGCAAGATGCGCGGCGCCGGTGCGGGCCTCGGCATTGGCCCAGTCGGCGCCGGCGCGCAAAGTCGCAGAGGTGACGAGTACGCCATGGGCGGGCTTCAGCACGGCCTCGGCGAGCGGGCGGGTCGGATCGAGCCAGTGACGGTGCAGGCCGGCATCATATTCGCGGCCCTCGACCCGTTCGACCGCGAGCCAGTCGACGAAATCGGGATCGGCCGGGCCGCCAATCCGGGCGGCGAGCGCGATCCAGGCCTGCAGGCCCTGCACGCGCCAGGCGAGGCCGCCGATCGCGCCCTCGACCCGGGCGCGGGCCTGCGCATCGAGCCAGTCGGGCGCGTCCTCCAGCACCGCCTCCAGCCTTTTGCCGAGCGCGACGAGGGGGCGAAGCAAGCTCTCCAGCGCCTCGACCGCGGGGGCGGCCGCCTCGACCAGCGCCGGATCGGGCTCGGCCAGCTCGGTTTCGAGGCCGTAGCCGGCGTCCTGCGCGGTGGCGCGGGCGTAAACCGTGCCGCGGACGGCGGCGAGCAACGCCTCGATCGGGCCGAAGGGCTGGCCCTCGCCGAGCCGCTGCAGCCAGCCGTCACCGGGCAGGGCGCCCGCCATCTGCACGGCGGTGTCGAGCGCCAGCGCGCCGGCTTCATCGTAGGAGCAGACGTCCATCAAGCGCGCCGTGAGGCCCCGGCGGCGGCCCCGCGACCTGCCCTCGGGGCCGACGATCCAGCGGCGCAGCTCGATCGCCTCCTGGCCGGTGAAGGCGGCGGCGAAGGTCGAATCGGGGGCGTCGAACAGGTGATGGCCTTCGTCGAACACGATCCGGGTCGGCGCCCGGCCTTCTTCGCGGCCGCGCGCGGCGTTGACCATGACGAGGGCGTGGTTGGCGATGACGAGGTCGGCGTCCTGGCTGGCGCGGGCGGCGCGCTCGATGAAGCAGCGCCGGTAATGCGGGCAGCCGGCATAGACGCACTCGCCGCGCCGGTCGGTGAGCGCCGTCGCGCCGGCACGGCGGAAGAGCGCGGTCAGCCAGCCCGGCAGGTCGCCGCCGACCATGTCGCCGTCCTTCGAATAGGCGGCCCAGCGCGCCACCAGCTGGGCGAGGATCGCGGCGCGGCCGGCGAAACCGCCCTGCAGCGCGTCTTCCAGATTGAGCAGGCAGAGATAATTCTCCCGGCCCTTGCGGATCACGATCTTCGACTTTCGCTCCGCCGGATCAGGGAAGAGGCGGTGGCCCTCGCGGTCGAGCTGACGTTGCAGGGCCTTGGTATAGGTCGAGATCCAGACCGCGCCGTCGGCCTGCTCGGCCCAGAGCGAGGCTGGGGCGAGATAGCCGAGCGTCTTGCCGATCCCTGTGCCGGCCTCGGCGAGCAGCAGGTTCGGCTCGTCCTCGGCGCGCCGGGGGCTGAAGATTTCGGCGGCGGCGGCGGCATAGTCGCGCTGGCCCTGCCGCGCCTCGGCGCCCTTGCCGACCAGCTGTTCGAGCCGGTCCGAAGTGTCGGCGAGGCCGATCCGCACCGGGCGCGGCTGGGCGCGGGTGCCGCTCTCCTCCCATTCGGGCAGCTTGGAGAACAGCCAGGGCTCGTCGCGCTCCGGCTGCGGCAAATGGTGCGAGAGTGCCGGCGCCCAAGGCCAGCGCAGCCGGCCGAGCGCCTGCGCCGAGGCCCAGGCGCCCATCCGTTCAAGCCAATCCGTCTGCACGGTCGCGAGCAGCGCCGCCGCCGCTTCGCGCAGGAAGGGGGCGGCCGCCTCGTCGCTTTCGGGCGGGTCGAGGCCGATGGCGTGCGCGACACCCTTCGGCGTCGGCACGGCGAAGCGCGCCGGATGGACGAAGGCGAACAGCTCCAGCAGGTCGAGGCCGCTGAGTTCGGGATAGCCGAGCCGGTTGCCGACCAGCGGCGCGTTCAGCATGATCATCGGCGTTTCCGCCGCTCTGGCGATCGCCTGGCCGCGCCCGACCGCCTCGACCGTGCCGTCCGCATGGGCGATCCAGATGCCGCCATGGGTTGCGTGGAGCGCCGGATAAGGCAAAGAGGCCGCCATCCGCCATGCATGGCGCAGGCGGAACGAAAGGGCAACGATTGTCGGTTCCTCCCGAGCTTCGCGACGCGGCGAAGGTCAGCAAGGCCTGGCCCTATGAGGAAGCGCGCAAGCTGCTGAAGCGCTACCCGAACGGACCGGGCGAGAAGGCAATCGTTTTCGAAACCGGCTATGGGCCTTCGGGCCTGCCGCATCTCGGTACCTTTCAGGAGGTGGCGCGGACCTTGATGGTCCGCCACGCCCTTTCCGAGATGGCGGATTGGCCAAGCCGGCTGATCGCTTTTTCCGACGACATGGACGGAATGCGCAAGGTGCCGCCCGGCGTGCCGCATCAGGATCTGATGCACGCGCACCTGGATCAACCGCTTTCGAAAGTGCCCGATCCGTTCGGTTGCGGCCATGCTTCCTATGCCGATCACAATAATCGCATCCTGCGCCAGTTCCTCGACCGGTTCGGCTTCGATTATGAGTTCCTGGCCTCGTCCGATTGCTACGCCTCGGGGCGGTTCGACGAGACGCTGAAGAGCGTGCTCCGTAACTACGACGCGATCATGGGGGTGATGCTGCCGACGCTCGGCGAGGAGCGCCGGAAGACCTATTCGCCGGTGCTGCCGATCAGCCCGGCGAGCGGCAAGGTACTGCAAGTGCCGATCGAGGTGCTCGACGCCGGAACCGGCCTGATCGCCTTCGAGGACGAGGGCGAACGGATCGAACAGACGATCCTGTCCGGCGGCGCCAAGCTGCAATGGAAGGTCGACTGGGCGATGCGCTGGGTGGCGCTCGGCGTCGATTACGAAATGTCGGGCAAGGATCTGATCGATTCCGTCACGCAGAGCTCGAAGATCGCGCGCATCCTGGGCGCGCGGCCGCCCGAGGGCTTCAATTTCGAGCTGTTCCTCGACGAGAATGGCGAAAAGATCTCCAAGACCAAAGGCAATGGCGTCACCATCGATCAGTGGATGAGCTACGCGCCGGAGGAGAGCCTCGCCTTCTACATCTACCGCGAGCCCCGGAAGGCGAAGCAGCTGAGCCTCGGCATCATCCCGAAGGCGGTGGATGAATATGAGCAATTTCTCGCCGCTTATCCGAAGCAGGAGTGGAAGGAGCGCCTCGGCAACCCGGTCCACCACGTCCATGCCGGGCAGGTGCCGCCGGCGCGGATGCCGATCAGCTTCGCGTTGCTCCTGAATCTGGTCGCCGTCGCCTCGACCGACGACAAGCATCTGCTCTGGGGCTTCGTGCAGCGTTATTGTCCCGACGCCTCGCCCGAAAGCCATCCGGAGCTCGACCGGCTGCTCGAGTTCGCCCTCGCCTATTTCCGCGATTTCATCGCCGATTCGCTCGTTCATCGCGCCCCGACCGAGGTGGAGGCGGCGGCGCTCCGTGATCTCGACGCGCGGCTCGCCGCCCTGCCCGAGGACGCCGGCGCCGAAACCATCCAGACCGAGGTCTACGAGGTCGGCAAGGCGCACCCGTTCGAGAGCCTGCGCGACTGGTTCAAGGCGCAATACGAAACCCTGCTCGGCACCAGTCAAGGCCCGCGCATGGGCAGCTTCATCGCCCTCTATGGGATCGCCAACAGCCGCAAACTAATCGCCGAGGCGCTGGCGCGTCAGGTGTGACGGCCGCTGCGGCAGATTTGCTCGAGCCGGGCGACGGCATCGGCGTCGATGTCCGGCACCTGGTGGCGCAGATGCTCCACATAGGCGCAGGAGAGATTGTAGGCGCGGAAGCCGCCGCGCTGCTTCGCCTTGCCGTCAGCGGGATGCTCGTTGAGCACGATCCAGGCGCGGGTCGGCGCCGGCGGGTTGCCGATCTCCTCGGTCGGCGCGCCGATCCCCGGAATGCCGAGCAGGACGAGGTTGCTGTCGGGCTCATGCCACAGCACCGGGCCGCCCGCCGGATTGCCGCGGTCGAGATTGTCGGCGTCGATCAGGGCGGCGCGAACCGGGATCTGGGCGAGCTCGCCGCCGGTCCGCATTGTCCAGGCGAAGAAGCTGCCGAAGGCGATCACGGGAATCATCATGAAGCCGGCGAGCAGCAGGATAAGCTTCGCCATCGACATATGGGGTGCCGTGGAGGTCATCATTGGTCCTTTGAACGTCAGCCGGCGCGGCGGCTCGCGATCCAGTCGCGGATTTTCTGCTCGAGCACGGGCATCGGGAGCGCGCCCGTCATCAGCACCTGGGCGTGGAATTCCCTGAGATCGAAGCGGCTGCCGAGCTCCCGCTCGGCCTCGGCGCGCAAGCGCAATATGGTGAGCTGGCCGATCTTGTAGGCGAGCGCCTGCCCGGGAATGGCAATGTAGCGCTCGACCTCGGCGACCACCTCGGTCTCGCTCATCCCGCTATTGTCGAGCATGTAGCGGATCGCCTGCTCGCGGGTCCAACCCTTGGCGTGGATGCCCGAATCGACGACGAGCCGCATCGCGCGCAGCATTTCGTCGTTGAGCCCGCCGAAGCGCTGATAGGGATCGGTCTCCATACCGAGCTCGTCCCAGAGCGTCTCGGCATAGAGGGCCCAGCCCTCGACATAGGCGGTATTGCCGCCGAAGCGCATGAACGCGGGCAAGGCCTCGTTCTCGGCCGCCAGCATGATCTGGAAATGATGCCCCGGCGAGCCTTCATGGAGGTAGAGCGTCTCGTTGCCCGAGGTCCGCCGGGAGGGCAGATCGTAGGCGTTGTAATAGAAGATGCCCGGGCGCGTCCCGTCGGGCGAGCCGTCCTGATAGGAGCCGCCGGCTTCGTTGCGCTCGCGGAAGGCCTCGACCTCGCGGATTTCGAGCGGGGTGCGCGGGATGGTGGAGAAAATCTCGCGGATGCGGGCGTCGACGCGGCGGCCGATCGCATAATAATTGTCACGCAACCATTCGCGGCTCTGCGGCTCAAAGCGGCGGTCGGTACGGATGAAGTTGAAGAAGGCGGCGAGATCGCCGGTGAAGCCGGTCTGACGGCGGATCGCATCCATCTCGCCGCGGATCCGGGCGACTTCCGAAAGGCCCAGATTGTGGACCTCGTCCGCCGTCATCGGCAGCGTCGTGTTGGTCTGGATCAGCCGCGCATAGAGCCGGTCGCCGCCCCGCATGTGCACAAGGCCGACGCCCTCGCGGGCATGGGGCAGATATTCGTTCTGCAGGAAATCGCGCAGCCGCCGGTAGGCCGGATAGATGCCGTCGGCGATGATCGCCCGATAATCGCGGCGCAGCCGGACCCGGTCCGCCTCCGGCACCGCGGCCGGGAAGTTGAGCACCGGCGCGTAATAAGGGGAGGCCTCGGGCGCGTCGCGCAGCTGCGTGTCGAGCTGCTCGATGACGTTGCGGATGGTGAGCTTGGTATCGACCACGCCCGAAGCGATGCCCTGACGGAAGCGGGCGATCGCCCGGTCCAGCGCCGGGATGAACTGGCGGTGGCGGCTGAGATTGTTGTCGTAATCGAGCGTCGTGTTGAACGGTGCCGCGCTCCGCCCCGAGGCGAAGGTCGGATAGAAAGTGTGCGGGCCGCCGAAATGGTTGATCGGACGGACCGAGGTCAGCGCCAGAAGGTCCGGCTGCAGGTCGCGCAGGTCGTTCTCGCGCGTATATTTGAAGACGTCGTAGGCGAGCCGATCGGTCGCGTTCAGGCTGTCCCGGTCGATCGCGGCGAGCCCGGCCAGGTCCTGCCCGGCCGCCGCGCGTTCGGCATTGTCGCTCTCGTCGGTGTAGAAATCGCCGAGCCGGTCGGCATAGCGCAGGTCGCCGCGGAAGATGGCGCTCAGCGGATTGCGGCGGAGATTGGCCTCGTCGCTCTCGTGGAACAGGCGGAAGAGGCGGCCGTGCGGGCTGTTGTCCGTCGCCCCCGACTGGGCGGCGGCGGCCACCGGCGGCGCGGTCTGCGCAGTGGCGCAGCCCGCAAGAAGCAGTGCCAGCGCGAGCGCTGTAGTTCTGGCGACCATGAGAGAATCCCCTTCCCGGGCGGAACCGTGTTGCGGCTCTATAACGCGCCAGAGAGCGGCCGCAAGCGGCTCAGTAATTGTGCATGGCCGAGGCGATCCAGGGCCGCTCGCGATGCCATTTGGTGATGATGTATTTGACGCCTTGGGTGACGGGCATGCCCTGATGCATCGTCTCGGGATTGGGCTCGCCCAGCGCATCGAGATTGTTCCAGACGAGCAGGTTGCCCGCCACCGGCGAGACCTTGATCCCGGCCCGCGGGAAATTGGTCTGGCCGCCGCCCTCCGGCGTGTTGAGGAAGGCCATCGCCGTCCAGGTCCGCTGGCCGCCGGTCCGCTGCATCTCGTCCCAATAGACGGTGTTCTTGTAGAAGAAATCGTGGTGCGGTTTGAACTGCTGGCCCACCGCGTAGCGCTGCCCCTGGATGGTTTCGCCGAGTTCGTAATCGATGTCGAGCAGGTGGACGAGCTTGTTCTCGACCTGGCGGACCATTGGATCCCAGGGGGCGAGATTGCAGCTTTCGCTGGTCCGGTAATCGGGATCGTCGGTCGGGGCGAGCAGGGTGGAAGGAACGCGATTTTCGTCGATCAGCCGGATCAGCTCCACGCATTCCTCAGGGGTGAGAAACTGACGGACGACGAAGACGTCGATGGCGTTCGTCGGGAGCTTCAGCGCGCGCGGATCGCGCTCGAGCCGCTCCTTCACGCTGCCGCCGACGCGGATCTTGTAGTCGAGCTCGCCCATCAGTCGATCGTCCGGCCCCGCACCATCGCGAAATCGACATGTTCGAGCACGCGGACGTCGGCGAGCGGATCGCCGGTCACGGCAATGATGTCGGCGGAATAGCCGGGTGCGATCCGGCCGACTTCGCCGTCCATGCCGAGCAGGTGGGCGGCGGCGGTGGTCGCCGAAGCGAGCGCCTCGGCCGGGCTCATTCCGGCATATTGGACGAGCAGGGCGAATTCGCCGGCATTGCGGCCATGTTCGTAGACGCCGGCGTCGGTGCCGAAGACGACGGGGACCCCGGCCGCGCGGGCGGCGCGGGCCGCCTCGCCGAGATGGGCCAGCGCCTCGCGCGCCTTCGCCTCGACCGTCGGCGTGTAGCGGTGCGCGGCGAGCCCTTCGCGCACCCCGGTGAAGGCCATCAGGGTCGGCACCATGGCGGTACCGGAACGCCGCATCTGCTGGATCGCGGCGGCGTCGGCGAAGGTGCCGTGCTCGATCGAATCGACCCCGGCGCGCGAGGCCGCCTCGATGCCTCGCGCGCCATGGGCATGGGCGGCGACGCGCAGGCCGAGGGCATGGGCGGTGGTGACGATCGCGCGCATCTCCTCGTCGGTGAAATGCGCCTCGAGCCCGCGGCCCTGCTGCGAGAGGACGCCGCCGGTGGCGGTGAACTTGATCACTTGTGCGCCGGCGCGCGAAAGCTCGCGGACGCGCTCGGCGCACTCGACGGCGCCGGTGCAGGTGTTGTGGGCGCCGAGCGCCTCGGTCACTTCGGGACGGAAGCCGTTGACGTCGCCATGGCCGCCGATGATCGAGATGGCCGGGCCCGAAGCGACGATCCGGGGGCCGGGAAACAGATTCTCGGCGGTGCCGCGGGCGAGCGCGAAGCCAACCTGCGGGCCGGAACCGACATCGCGCACGGTGGTGAAGCCGGCCCGGGCGGTGATCCGGGCGTTCTTGACCCCGACCAGGGTCGAATATTCGTCGGTATCGACGGCTTCCCGCCAGAACTGCCCGGTCGGATCGCCCGAAAGGTGGACGTGCATGTCGATCAGCCCGGGCAGCACGGTACGCGTGGAGAGATCGATCAGCCGCGCGCCCGCGGGCGGCGGGGTCAGACCGGCGGTAACGCTCTGGATGCGGCCGTCGACGATGGTGATCGTGGAAGGGCCTTGCGCCGGCCGCGCCGCGTCCGCGATCAGCCGGCCGGCATGGACGACGACGATTTGCGGCGCCTCGGCCTGGGCGAGCGCGGGGAGCGGGGCGAGCAGTAGCAGGAGGAAAGCGAAAAGCCGTGCGATCATTGCCGAATCCTCCTGCCAGCGGAAGGGTTGCATGCGACAACGGGCGCGGCGCTGACAAGCAAAAAGCCCGGGCGCCTTGCGGTGCCCGGGCTCCTTTC
>DATINU010000162.1:0-3986 GCA_035473955.1 Allosphingosinicella sp. | reverse complement strand
CTGGTACGGACGCCGCCGCACCGCTTCGGTCAGCGCGCCGCCCTCGTCATAGCCGACATAGCCCGGAGGCGCGCCGATCAGCCGCGACACCGAATGCTTCTCCATGTACTCGCTCATATCGAGACGGACCATCGCGGTCTCGTCGTTGAAGAGATATTCGGCGAGCGCCTTCGTCAGCTCGGTCTTGCCGACGCCGGTGGGCCCCAGGAACATGAACGAGCCCATCGGCCGGTTCGGGTCCTGCAACCCCGCGCGCGAGCGGCGTACGGCGGTCGAGACCGCACGCACGGCTTCGGCCTGGCCGACCACGCGCTTGCCGAGCGCGTCCTCCATCTTGAGGGGCTTGTCCTTTTCGCCCTCAAGCATCTTGTCGACGGGAACGCCGGTCCAGCGCGACACGACCTGAGCGATGTTGTTGGCGGTAACCGCCTCCTGCATCACCTGGCCGGCATTCTCGCTGGCCTCGATCTCGGCAAGCTGCTTCTCGTGCGTCTTCAAGCGGCTCTTCGAGCCGGCATCGCTTTCCTTCTTCAGCGCTTCCTGTTCGATCTTCAGGCGGATGATCTCGCGGTCGAGCGAGTCCAGCTCCTCGGGCTTGGAATCGACCTGCATCTTCAGCCGCGCTGCCGCCTCGTCCATCAGGTCAATGGCCTTATCGGGAAGGAAACGGTCGGTGATGTAGCGGTTGGAAAGCGTCGCGGCCGAGACCAAGGCGGCGTCGGTGATGCGGACGCCGTGGTGCAGCTCGTATTTCTCCTTGAGGCCGCGCAGGATCGAGATCGTGTCCTCGACCGTCGGCTCGCCGATGAAGACCGGCTGGAAGCGCCGCTGCAGCGCCGGATCCTTCTCGACGTGCTTGCGATATTCGTCGAGCGTGGTCGCGCCGATGCAATGCAGCTCACCGCGGGCGAGCGCGGGCTTCAAAAGGTTCGATGCGTCCATCGATCCTTCGCCGGCGCCGGCCCCGATCAGCGTGTGCATCTCGTCGATAAACAGGATGACGTCGCCCTCGGCCCCCTTCACCTCGTCGAGCACGCCCTTCAGCCGCTCCTCGAACTCGCCGCGATATTTGGCGCCGGCGATCAGGCTGCCCATGTCGAGCGACATCAGCCGGCGATCCTTCAGGCTGTCGGGCACGTCGCCATTGGCGATGCGGAGCGCCAGGCCCTCGGCGATGGCGGTCTTGCCGACGCCGGGATCGCCGATCAGCACGGGGTTGTTCTTGGTGCGGCGGGCGAGGATCTGGACGGTGCGGCGGATTTCCTCGTCGCGGCCGATCACGGGATCGAGCTTGCCGTCGCGCGCCGCTTCGGTGAGGTCGCGGGCGAACTTCTTCAGCGCGTCGTAGCGGTCCTCGGCGCCCGAAGTGTCGGCGGTGCGGCCGCCGCGCAATTCGTTGATCGCGGCGTTCAGCGTCTCGGCCTTGAGGCCCGCATCGGCGAGCGCCTTGCCGGCTTCCGTATTCGAAAGGACGAGCGCGAGCAGCAGCCGTTCGACCGTCACGTAGCTGTCGCCGGCTTTCTGCGCGATCTGCTCGGCCTGGTCGAGCAGCCGGATCGTCTCGCCGTCGAGCGCCGGCGCCGCGCTCGCGCCACTCCCCGACACGGCAGGAACCTTGGCCAGCGCCTCGTCGGTCTCGCGCCGCGCCGCCTCGGCACTGCCGCCGGCCCGCGCGATCAGCCCCGCCGCCATGCCCTGCTCGTCCTCGAGCAGCGCCTTCAGCACATGCACCGGCGTGATCCGCTGATGGTTCATCCGCGACGCGACGGTCTGCGCCGATTGCAGAAAGCCGCGTGCGCGGTCGGTGAATTTTTCGAGGTTCATGCTTCGGCCCCTGCGTTACCGAGGATGATGTAGTGCGCCGGAAAGGCGGCTCAACCCTGCACGGCAGCCGGCGCCGGTCCGGACTCCGTCTCCGGCTGGTCGAGATCGTAATATTCGAAGATCAGGTGGATGCGGTCCTGCTCTCCCTCATTCGTTACGGCGTGAAGGCCCATATTGTTGACCTCGACCGCCTCGCCCTCGGCCAGCCGGTAGCCGGTGCCGTCGATGTAGAAGGTGACCCGGTCGTTGGTCTGGACCGGCAGGTGGATCTTGTGCGGCCAGCGCGCGGCGGGCCCCATGTCGCGGTGGGGCTTCACCACGCCGCCCGGCGCCATCCGGGCGAGCATGATCCGGGGATAGGCGCCTCGCGCATAGCCATAGCCGGCCGTCGCCTGCGCGAGCACGGGCTCGAGCAGCGCGCGCCATTCATGCCACAGAGGGCGATCGTAGGATTGCCGCCAGTCGCGGATGCTGGAGACGAAGCGGAAGACGATATGGCGCGTCCGGTCCAGCGCCTCGAAGCGGTTCGGCTTGTCGCCATCCTCGGCGTCCCACAATGCTTCCGGCAGGGCGAGGACGGCGGGGCGCAGGGCCGCGATATCGACCGGGCCAAGCGGTCGGATCGTCTTCGTCTTGCGCGGGTTCGCCTGCATTGCGCCCCTTCTAGAACGCGTAGCCGAACAGTTCGAGGTCGCGGGCGTAAAGTTCGGCGACGCCCGCCCTCGTCCGCTCGTCATAATAGCCGCGATAGTCGCCGTGGCGAGTCGCGTTGGCCTGCCCGAGCGGCGCCGTCTCGATGCCGATCCGGGCGCAGATCTCGTCATAGGATCGCTGCATCGTCTCGACCCGGCCCAATTGGTCGGCGAGCAGCGTGCCGTCCGGACCGGTGACGAAGCTGTGTTGCGGGCGAAACAGCAATTGATCGCCGGGCGGCGCTTCGAACAGATAGTGGCGCATCACCTTTTGCGGGTCGGTCTCGAAGGCGTCGCCCTCCCGCGCCATGAACGCGCAATAGGAGACGAAGCGATCATAGGGATTCCGCACGAAGGCGAATTTGAAATAGCGGATGAACGCGTCGCCGAGATGCGGCCGGATCTGCTCGAGGCCGATATGGCCGTGCCGCAGCCGCGCCAGCTCCGGATAGGGCAGGGTCTTGCGCACGAACAGACCGACCTGCTCCTGATCTTCGGGGCCCAGCTGCGCGCGCAGCGCCTGGCGCACCGAATGGGTGCCGGTCTTGGGGACGGCCGCGAAGACGAAGCGGTGCCGGTGGGAGATGATCATGCCGAACCCTTAGACGGGGGCGGGCGGATGGCAATGCCGCGGCGCGTCGCAAGGATATTGCTTTGGTCCTGCGGAGCGCTAGTGTCCGGCGCCTGCACGACATGAGGACTCACATGCGCAAGATTCTTTCCGCATTCGCGGCCGCGGCCACCCTGTCCGTCGCCGCGCCGGCCTTCGCCCAGACCGCGCCGGCCCCCGCCGCACAGGTCGAGCAACTGGTTCAGCGGGTCAATATCCCGTTCGAGACCTTCACGCTCGACAACGGCCTTCGCGTCGTCGTCCATGAGGACCGCAAGGCGCCCGTGGTCGCGATCAGCGTCTGGTACAATGTCGGCTCCAAGGACGAGCCCGCGGGGCGGACGGGCTTCGCGCACCTCTTCGAGCATCTGATGTTCAACGGCTCCGAAAATTCCCCGGGCGATTATTTCGCGCCCTTGCGCGAGATCGGGGCAACCGATTTCAACGGCACCACCTGGTTCGACCGGACCAATTATTTCCAGACCGTGCCGCGCGGCGCGCTGGAGCGGGCGCTCTATCTCGAAAGCGACCGGATGGGCCATCTGCTCGGCGCGATCACGCAGGAGAATCTGACCGCCCAGATCGGCGTCGTGCAGAACGAAAAGCGCCAGGGCGACAATCAGCCGTTCGGCATGGTCGAATATGCCCAGCTCGAAGGCCTGTTCCCCGAAGGCCATCCCTATCGCCACTCGACGATCGGCTCGATGGCCGATCTCTCCGCTTCGACGCTGACCACGGTGCGCGAATGGTTCACCGAGAATTACGGACCGAACAATGCCGTGCTCGTGCTCGCCGGCGACCTCAACGCCGCGGAAGCGCGGCCGCTGGTCCAGCGCTATTTCGGCGACATCGCGCGCGGC
>DATINU010000161.1:0-2447 GCA_035473955.1 Allosphingosinicella sp. | reverse complement strand
CTCGGCGAGCGGGATGAACGCGTTGGGCGGCACGATGCCGCGGGTCGGATGGTGCCAGCGGATCAAGGCCTCGAAGCCGACCAGGCTCTGGTCGGCGGCGTTGATCAGCGGCTGGAAGAGGAGGCGGAACTGGTTGGCCTTGATGCCGGCACGCATGTCCTGCTCGAGCTTCAGCCGGTCCTCGGCCTCGTTCTGCATGTCGGCATTGAAGAAGCAGCAGGTGCCGCGGCCCATATTCTTGGCCTGGTAGAGCGCGAGGTCGGCCTTCTGGATCAGGTCGTCGACGCTCTGCCCGTCGACGGGGCCGAAGGCGCAGCCGATCGAAACGCCGATCCTGATCTCGGCCTTGTCGATGTGGAAGGGTTCGGCGATCGCGGCGATCAGCCGGTCGGCGAGCGTCTCGACCGTGCGGCGGCTGTTCGCGTCCTTGACGGCGATCGCGAATTCGTTGCCGCCCATCCGGCCGACCTGGCCGATCTGGCCGGCTTCCTTCAGCAGGCGCTGCGCGACGCTCTTCAGCACCGCGTCGCCCTTCGGGTGGCCGAACGTGTCGTTGACCGGCTTGAAGCCATCGAGATCGAGGAACATGATCGCGCAAGGCGCCTCGCCCCCGGCCGAACCGGAAAGCGCCTCGCCAAGCAACTGGCGCACGCGCCCGCGATTGGGCAGGCCAGAGAGCACGTCCATATTGGCGAGGTTGGTCAGCCGCTCCTGCGTGCGGCGGACGTCGGTAATGTCCTGGCCGACCCCGCGGAAGCCCTGGAAGGCGCCGCTGACGTCGACGATCGGATCGCCGGACAGGCTGATCCAGCGCGTCCCGCGCCGCGTCTTCAGCTCCATTTCGAGATTGCCGAACGGCTGGCGCGACATGAGCGTCCGGCCGAGCGCGCTGCTCCCGCCCAGCGAGGCGGGCAGCGAATGGCCGATCAGCTGATTGGTCGAACGGCCGAGCAGCGCCGTCATCCGCGACGAGATGTAGACCACGCGATTTTCGGCATCGACCTGCCAGAGCCAGCCGACCCCGCGATGCTCATATTCGTTGAGCAGCAGGCGGATCGATTCCCCCTGCGCCCGGGTCTCCGCGAGCACGTTGAGCTGGCCGAAGACCCAGCGGGTCAGCCGCGCGATGCCGAACGCGCCGACGCCGGCGACGAGGATGAAGGTGAGCGCGATCTTCGGCTCCAGCGTGGAGCTGCCGAGATAGTAAGCCGCGCAGAAGGCGCCGGTCAGCGAGCCGATCCAGGCGAGCGCGGCGGCGGGAATGGCGGCGAGGCCGACGGCGCTGCCGATCATCGCGACCATCGCCCCGCCGATCACCACCTGCACGTGCGGCGGCTGGGTGGTGAAGGCCCAGGTCGGCAGCGACGACCAGAGGGCGCCGAGCCCGACCGCCTCGGTGATCGCGAACCATTTGGTCCGGGCCCTCGCGGTGCGGCTGCTGGCCCAGGACGCGGCTTCGAGTGCGCGCCGGCACGAGACGATGTTGGCGAAGGCGACGATCGCCGTCCAGCCGACGACCAGCTTGTGATCGACCGAGCTGTACATCGCCCAGGCGACGATCAGCGCCGAGGCGATCGCGGCGACCGCGAAATAGGGAGCGAAGAGGGCGCGGGCCTGGACCTGCCCGTTGTGCAGATGCGCTTCCCTCAGCCGGTCGTTGCCCAGATCGAAGCCGACCGCTTCCGCCGCCTCGTCGGGCGTGGCGATTTCGGGCGCATCGGGGTCAACGGGTAGGGGCGCGTGAAACATGTCTCTCCGCGGGGCTCACATGTGAGCGGCCGTCCTAACGCGAAGACTTTGATGGATCGTTAAATTCGCCGCTCAATTCGGCGCGAAAACTGTGGATGAATGAAGCCGCGAAGCCGTTGCTTTACATCAACTTTCGCCGCGCATCGCCCGGTCCACCGCGGTCGAGGTGACGCTGTGATAGCCGCTGCGCGTCCGGCGGTAGATCCGCTCTGCGATCGGCCGCCCCCATTCACCTTGCGCGAGCAACGTCTCGAACAGCGGCGTCACGAACTTGCGGCGGCCCATTTCGGCGAGGAAGCGCTCGGCGGCCGGCACCGCCGGTTCGTAGCGATTGCCGAGCGCCAGCTTCAGCCAGGCGAAGCGGACCTCGGCATTGCCGCTCTCCGACAGATGGAAGGCGGCGTCGAGCGCGGCCAGCCGCTCGCGCGGCATTTGCCGGGGCAGGCCGTTGACGAAGCGCAGCCGCTCCGCCGTCGTCCAGTCCGCATAAGGGATGCCCGCGACGGCGCCCGCGGCGGCATAGGCCCGGAGCGCCCCGTCGACGGCGGCGAAGGCGGCCGGATCGGGCCGCGCGACATTGTCGGGAAGCCCCGGCTGATAGACCCACTGGTCGAGCATGAGGCGTTGCTCGAGCCCCGCATCGCCGCGCACAAGATTGGCGCGCAGATCGGCGAGGAAGCGCGCCGAGGTCATCGGCT
>DATINU010000160.1:0-2612 GCA_035473955.1 Allosphingosinicella sp. | reverse complement strand
CAAGGGAGGGGCGAGGTGTGGGTGGGCGAAGCGGGGCTCGATGCTCCAGTTCGACCGTTCGGAAGCTGCAATGTGCTCACGCACCCACCCCCATGCCCTCCCTTTCCGGGAGGGGAGTCAGGCTCAATAAACCCGCGCCTTTGGTTTGATATATTCCACCTCGTCGGTGAGCGTGTAGGTGTGGACGGGGCGGTAATCGAGGCGGACCTCGCCGCCCTTGCCGCCCCAGCCGTCGAACCAGGACGCGGTGTGCTTCATCCAATTCTCGTCGTCGCGCTTGGGATAATCCTCGTGCGCGTGGGCGCCGCGGCTTTCCTTGCGGTTGACCGCGCCGGCGATGGTCACGCTCGCCTGGGCGATGAGGTTGTCGAGCTCCAGCGTCTCGATGAGGTCGGTGTTCCAGATCAGGCTGCGGTCGGTAACCGAGATGTCGGCCATCTTGGCATAGGTCTTGGCCAGCTTGTCGACGCCCTCCCGCATCAGCTCGTCGGTGCGGAACACCGCGCAATGCGCCTGCATATTGCGCTGCATCTCGACGCGGAGCTCCGCGGTCGGATGCTTGCCCTTGGCGAAGCGGAACCTGTCGAGCCGCGTCAGCGCGAGTTCGGCGCTGTCCTTGCCGAGCGCCGCCTGCCGCGCATTGGCGGTCAGCGTCTCGTTGAGCCTGAGGCCCGCGGCGCGGCCGAAGACGACCAGATCGATCAGGCTGTTCGAGCCGAGCCGGTTGGCGCCGTGCACCGACACGCACGCCGCCTCGCCGACCGCGTAAAGGCCCGGTACGACCGCGTCCGGATCGCCGCCCTTCACGGTCACCACCTCGCCGTGAAAGTTGGTCGGGATCCCGCCCATATTGTAGTGGACCGTCGGGGTGACCGGCAGCGGCTGGCGGGTCAGGTCGACGCCCGCGAACACCTTGCCCGATTCGGTGATTCCCGGCAGCCGCTCGGCGAGAATCTTCGGATCGATATGATCGAGGTGCAGGTGGATATGGTCCTTGTGCGGGCCGACGCCGCGGCCTTCGCGGATTTCGATCGCCATCGAGCGTGAGACGACGTCGCGCGAGGCGAGGTCCTTCGCGCTCGGCGCGTAGCGCTCCATGAAGCGCTCGCCCTCCGAATTGGTCAGATAACCGCCTTCGCCCCGCGCGCCCTCGGTAATGAGGACGCCCGCGCCGTAAATCCCGGTCGGGTGGAACTGGACGAACTCGCAATCCTGCAGCGGCAGGCCGGCGCGCAGCACCATGCCGCCGCCGTCGCCGGTGCAGGTGTGCGCCGAGGTCGCGGTGAAATAGCAGCGGCCATAGCCGCCGGTCGCCAGCACCACCGCCTGGGCGGAGAAACGATGGATCGATCCATCCTCCAGGCAGAGCGCGACCACCCCGCGGCAGGCGCCGTCCTCCATGATCAGGTCGAGCGCGAAATATTCGATGAAGAAATCGGCATCGTAGCGCAGGCTCTGCTGGTAGAGCGCGTGCAGCATGGCGTGGCCGGTGCGGTCGGCGGCGGCGGCGGTGCGCTGGGCGGGCGGCCCCTCGCCCATATTCTGCATCATCCCGCCAAAGGCGCGCTGGTAGATCTTGCCCTCGCTGGTGCGGCTGAACGGCACGCCGGCATGTTCGAGCTCGTAGACCGCCGCCGGCGCTTCCCGGACCATATATTCGATCGCGTCCTGGTCGCCGAGCCAGTCGGCGCCCTTGACCGTGTCGTACATGTGCCAGGTCCAGTGATCCGGCCCCATATTGCCGAGGCTGGCCGAAATCCCGCCCTGCGCCGCCACCGTGTGCGAGCGCGTCGGAAACACCTTGGTGATGCAGGCGGTGCGAAGTCCCCCCTGCGCCGCCCCCATCCTCGCCCGGAGCCCCGCCCCGCCCGCGCCGACGACGACCGCGTCGTAGACATGATCGACGATCTTGTAGGCGGACGTGGCGGCCATCAGCCCGCGCCGCCGCCCAGTGCGATCTTGAGGACCGCGAACAAAGCCAGCGCGCCGGCGCCGACGGAGAGCAGGTTGATGAAGAGCAGGGAGAGAAGCTTGTTGCCCTCCTCATGCACATAATCCTCGACGACGACGACGAGGCCCATCTGCAGGTGCCGGAAGAAGGTGATGACGAGCAGCGCCATCGGCACCGCGGCGAGCGGCTGGCGCAGCCATTCGGTCAGCGACTGCGAATCGAGCGCGGGCAGCCGCCAGAGCGAGAAAAAGAACCAGATGACCAGCAGCAGCAGCGCGACCGAGACGGCGCGCTCCATGCCCCAATGCTCGCCGCCCTCGCGCGCCGAGCCGAGCCCGCGCACCTCGCCGAGCGGGGTCTTGCCCCCGGCCGCGCCCGCGCCGGGCTTGACGGTGTCCGTGGTCATGCGAGCCTCCCGCTCAAGATGATGATCCAGGCCCAGAGGGCCGCGGTGAGCAGAACGGCGAGCAGCAGGATCGCCACCGACCAGAATTTGTTGGTCTTGAGCTCATAGCCGGCGCCGGTGTCGAGCACGAAGTGGCGGATGCCCGAAAGCGTGTGCTCGATCAGGGCCCAGGTCAGCCCGATCCAGACGATCAGCGACCATTTCCAGGTCGCCCAGCCGAGGAAGGTGCCATAAGCCTCGGCCCCGCCCGCCAGC
>DATINU010000159.1:0-5666 GCA_035473955.1 Allosphingosinicella sp. | reverse complement strand
CGCGAGGGGCTGATCGGCAAGGCGAAAAGCGAGCTGATCGAAGCGGCGGACTATGTCGCTTTCGGTGCCCGTTGGATGGAAGCCAACCTAAAGGCCAAAGCGGGCCCCTAGGCAAACAAGAAGCCGCGCCGGCGAGGGGGGCGGCGCGGCTCTTGGCCTAATCGTTCGGGGGCGATCAGGAGGGGCTGGGACGCTGCGCCGCGACGGCGGCCTCAAGCTGCGCCTTGGTCATCGACAGGACCAGGCCCTGGCCGTTGCGGCCGAAGCTGGCGACCGGGATCTTCGCCCGCGCGGTGCCGGTGGAAACCACCGCGCCGCTGGCATCGACCGATTCGATCGTGCCGACGAGGCCGCCGGTCGTGTCGCGCACCTGCACGCCGGTCTGCACGTCGGCGGCGGTGGCGAGCGTGGTCTGGCCCGCCGGCATAGCCGCGCCTGCCTGCGTCTGGGTTTGCGCCGTGGCCGTGGTCTGCGTCTCGGCAGGCGCGGTCTGCTGCGGCATCGGCTGCTGCGCGACCTGCGTCTGCGCCTGAGCCTCGGCGGCGGTATCGGCCGCGGCGTCGGTCGCTTGGGTCTGCTCGGCGGCCGCTTCGGTCGCGTCCGCCGGCTGCTGCGTCGGCTCGGTCACCGCATCGGTCGCGGTCTGCTCAGGCGGGGTGGTCGTGGTGTTGGGCACCGGGCCCGTATTGGGCGAGGTACCGGTCGTCGCCGGAGGCATGGTCTGCATGCTCGCCATGTGCAGCATCCCCGGCGGCGGCGTCGTGGGCGTGCTGGAAGGCACCGGGCCGGTGTCCGGCCTGCTGGAGGGGACTGGCCCCGTATCCGGCCGGGTGGCGATTTCCGGCGGCGGGCCGGACGGCGCCGGCTGGCTCGGCTCCGGCTGTGGCGTGGGGGGCACCGGGCCGGTGCTCGGCTGCTCGCGCGGCGCGGGTGAACCGGACGGGACCGGACCGGTGGGGGGCGAGCTGCTCTGCGCGGCGGCCATCGAGGCCGGCAGCACGATCGCGGCAACGGCGGTGAGCAATCTGATCCTGTTGGTCATGGTTTCCTCCAAAAACGATTCGGAGGGTTAACGGCCGCCCGCGCAATTAAGTTCAAATCCGCAAGACGGGCCGTTTCGGCGAGGCGACGAAGCGCGGCACCAAAAGAAAATTACGGACCCGGATAGCGGTCGAACTGGGGGAGGGCGTCGATGCCCCTCATCCAGGCTACGCGCTCGGCCGTCTGAACGTGGATCTGCAGCGGCAACGCGCCGGGATCGTCGAGCGTCGCCGACTGGATGTCGGTCATGTTGGGGAAGACGATTTCGTTGGTGTAGAAGAGGCTGGTGCCGCAAGCGGCGCAATAATGCCGCCGGGCATTTTCCGAGGAAGCATAAGCCTTGGCCTCGCCCTGAAGCACTTCGAAATTCTCGTTGCGGAAGAGCGCCCAGCTGACCGCCGGCGCCCCCGTCGCGCGGCGGCAGTCGGTGCAATGGCAGAGCGCGTGATAGATCGGATTGTCCTGCACACGGTAGCGGATCGCTCCGCAATGACAGCCACCCTCGAGCATGCAGACCTCCCGGTTCGAATCGAGGTCAGCTTACCAGCGGCAAAGCGTCAGAGCACGTATTTGCTGAGGTCCGTGTCCCGCGCGATCTCGGCGAGCTGGGTTTCGACATAGGCGGCGTCGACCGTCACCGTCTCGCCCGCGCGCTGCTCGGCCTCGAAGCTGACGTCCTCGAGCAATTTCTCGAGCACGGTCTGCAGGCGGCGGGCGCCGATATTCTCGACCTGGCCGTTCACTTCGGCGGCGATGCGGGCCAAAGCGGCGATCCCGTCCGCAGTGAAGTTCACTTCGACACCTTCAGTGGCGAGCAGGGCCCGGTACTGCTCGGTGAGGCTGGCCTTGGTGTCGGAGAGGATGCGGATGAAATCGGCCTCGGTCAGCGCCTTCAGCTCGACCCGGATCGGCAGGCGCCCCTGCAATTCGGGGAGCAGATCGCTCGGCTTGGCGACGTGGAAGGCGCCCGAGGCGATGAAGAGGATATGGTCGGTCTTCATCGGCCCGTATTTGGTGGCGACCGTGGTGCCCTCGATCAGCGGCAGGAGATCACGCTGCACGCCTTCGCGGGAAACGCTGCCGCCGCGCACGTCGCTGACCGCGATCTTGTCGATCTCGTCGAGGAAGACGATGCCGTTCGCCTCGGCGTCCTTGAGCGCGGTGCGGTTCACGTCGTCGGTGTCGAGGCGCTTGTCCTGCTCCTCCTCGACGAGCTTGTCCCAGGCCTCGGCGACGCGCAGCTTGCGTCTTTTCTTCGGTTTCTGGCCGAGCGCCTTGCCCATGAGATCGGACAGGTTGATCATGCCGACCTGGCCGCCCATGCCGGGCACTTCGAAGGGCGTCTGCGGCTCGTCTTCCAGTTCGATCTCGACCTCGGCCTCGTTCATGCTGTTGTCGGTGAGCCGCTGGCGGAAGCTTTCGCGGGTGGCGACGCTGGCCCCCTTGCCGGTCAGCGCGTCGAGCATCCGCTCCATCGCCGCCTCGGTGGCCGCTTCGCGTACCTTCTCGCGCCGCCGCTCCTTCTCCAGCCGCACCGCCTCCTCGACCAGATCCCGGGCGATCTGCTCGACGTCGCGGCCGACATAGCCGACCTCGGTGAACTTGGTCGCCTCGACCTTCACGAACGGCGCGTCGGCGAGCTTGGCGAGGCGCCGGCTGATCTCGGTCTTGCCGCAGCCAGTGGGGCCGATCATCAGGATGTTCTTCGGGGTCACTTCGTCGCGCAGCTCGGGCGACAGCTGCTGCCGGCGCCAGCGGTTGCGCAGCGCCACCGCGACGGCGCGCTTCGCGTCGTCCTGGCCGATAATATGTTCGTCGAGCGCGGCGACCACCGCCTGGGGGGTGAGCTTGTCGTTCATCGATCCCGCCGCTCTCGCTTGCTGCTCCCGGTCCGTCTCCGGGAAGGAGGTCTGATAGGTCATCGCGGCTCTAGATTGGAGCCGCGAGGGGCCAGTTCAAGCGGTGCAGCGGAAGCCGGCGAACAGCTGACGGTGCTGGGCGACGATCCGGGCGATCGCCCCGGGCTCGGGCGTCGTCTCCCAAATGCCGCGCTCGAAGGTGCCGCCGAGCACGATGCCGTCGGCGCGCGGGAACATATAGCCTGCCTCGCCGGTGAAGGCGTAATGCACCTCTGGCTGCGGCAGCAGGATGGCGAGCTGGCCGCGGACCGGCTCCATTTCCATGTCTCCGAACAGGTCGCGGGCGCCGAGCCCGGTGCAGTTGAAGACGAGGCGCTCGGGAAGGGTGGCGATGTCGGCGGGCGCGGCGAAGTCGCGCACCCGCACGATGCCGCCGGCGATCTGCACATCGCGGAGCAACTGGCGCAGGAAGCGGCCGGTTTCGACGTAGAGCGTGTCGTAGGCGCTGAGCTCGGCGATCGGGAAGGGATGGTCGGCCGGGGTCAGCACCCGGTTGCGGGGCGGGAAGGTGGGCAGCAGCTGGCGCTCGGTGCCTTCGGTATAGGTGGGCAGCCAACGAATGCCGTAATCGTCGCCGACCATGATCTGGAAGCGCCGCCAGCTATAATCCACCGCGGCGAGGAACTGGGCGCGCCATTCGGGGGTGACGCGGTTGTGGTTGTAATGGCCGAACGGATGGAATTGCCCGCCGGCGATGTTCGAGGTGGTGTCGGGCGGCAGCGCCTTGGCGTAAAGCGTGACCGGAAAGCCCGCCTCCTGGACGAGCCGGGCCGTGGTCAGCCCCATCACGCCTGCCCCGATCACCGCGACGGGGCCCTGGTGCCCGGACAGGCCGAGCTGGGTGGCGAGCTTGGACGAGCCCCAGCTAAGCGTGATCCCGGCGCCGCCATGGCCGTAATTGTGGACGAGACGCTTGTCGCCCAGCACCTCGGCGCGGACGACGAAGCCGGATGCGCGATAGGGTCTTAGGCCCGCGACGGTGCGGATGATCCGGTCCTCGGAGACCAGCACCGGCGGCAGGCAGCCGGTCTGCGGCGGCGTAGCCGTGCGCAGGCCGCGGGACGGCGTGCAACCCGGCAGAGCGAGGCTCGCGGCGGCGGAACCGAGGAAGAGGCGGCGGTCCATATGCTTTCAGCCTAATCGACCGGGCGGCGTCCGGCGAGACCCTGATCGCGGCAGGGCCGGGCCCGTGCAACCGAAAGGGGCTAAGGCCAGCCGATAGTTTTTCTCCCGCTTCCGCCCGCGCCCGGCCCCGCTAGAAGGGACCGATGATCCGGCCCTATCTCCCGCTCAACAGCCTGCGCGCGTTCGAGGCGGCGGCGCGGCATCTCAGCTTCACCAAGTCAGCGATCGAGCTTTGCGTGACGCCGGCCGCGCTCAGCCATCAGGTGAAGGCGCTCGAGGCGCGGCTTGGGGTGCCTTTGTTCCGCCGGCTGCCGCGCGGGCTGGCGCTGACCGACGAGGGGCAGGCGCTGCTGCCCGTGCTGACCGAGGCGTTCGACAAGATGGCGGCGGCGCTCGATCCGTTCGACGGCGGCAAGGGGCGCGAGGTGCTGAGCGTGGGCGCGGTCGGGAGCTTCGCGCTCGGCTGGCTGCTGCCGCGTCTCGACGATTTCACGGCGGCCCATCCTTTCGTCGATCTCAGGCTCAGCACCAACAACAACCGGGTCGACATCGCCGAGGAGGGGCTCGATTTCGCGATCCGCTTCGGCGACGGCGCCTGGCACGGCACCGAGGCAATGCTGCTGTTCGAGGCGCTGCTGAGCCCGCTCTGCGCGCCCGAGACCGCAGCGCGGCTGAGCGAGCCGGCCGATCTGACCGGCGAGGTGCTGCTGCGCTCCTACCGCACCGGAGAATGGCCCGCCTGGCTGGAGGCGGCCGGGGTCTCGACGCCGCCGCTCACCGGGCCGGTATTCGACAGCGCCGCCTTACTGGTCCAGGCGGCGATCGCCGGGCACGGCGTCGCTTTGGTGCCCGTCCGGCTTTTCGAGGAGGTGCTGAAAGAGGGCAGGGCGGTCCGCCCCTTCCGGCAGCAGGTGAGCCTCGACGGCTATTGGCTGACCCGCCTCAAATCGCGCAGGCCCACAGCGGCGATGGCCGCGTTCGAAGCGTGGATCATGGCCGCCGCGGCGGACGGCTAGGCCGCGCCCTCAATCGTTTCGACGGTGAGATTCTCGTTGGTGTAGACGCAGATCTCGGCCGCGATCTTCATCGCCTTGCGGGCGATCGCCTCGGCATCCTCCTCATAATCGAAGATCGCGGTCGCGGCGGCCAGCGCGAAATTGCCGCCGGAGCCGATCGCCGCGACGCCCGAGGCCGGCTCGAGCACGTCGCCATTGCCGGTCAGGATCAGGGTCACGTCCTTGTCGGCGACGATCATCATCGCTTCGAGGTTGCGCAGGTATTTGTCGGTCCGCCAGTCCTTGGCGAGCTCGACCGCGGCACGCATCAGTTGGCCGTTATGCGTCTCCAGCTTCTTCTCAAGCCGTTCGAACAAAGTGAAGGCGTCGGCGGTCGCGCCGGCGAAGCCGCCGATCACGCTGCCGTTGCCGAGCCGGCGGACCTTCTTCGCGTTCGGCTTGATCACCGTCGATTGCAGCGACACCTGTCCGTCGCCGGCGACCACCGCCTTGCCGTTCTTCCGCACGCCGATGATCGTCGTGCCGTGCCAGACTTCCATGGATAAGCTCCCGCTCCGTTTCGCGC
>DATINU010000158.1:0-2434 GCA_035473955.1 Allosphingosinicella sp. | reverse complement strand
CTGGCTGCCGCCGTCCCAGCTCTTCTGGACCTACGCCACCGGCGCCGCCCAGATCGCCGCGGGGCTGGCGATCCTGAGCGGCGTGCAGGCGCGGCCGGCGGCAATCCTGCTGACCGCGATGTATCTGGTCTTCGCCCTGCTCGTGCACTTGCCGAGGCTGATCGCCGAGCCGTCGGGCGCCGGCGTCCTGGCGGAGAACGGGGTCAACCTGGTGCTCGCCGGCGCGGCGTGGGTGCTGGCGGAAACGCTGGTCAGGGCACGAGATCGAGCGCCGCCCTGAAGCTTCCGTCCAGCTGGAACGGCACGGAGGTGTGGCCGTGCACGATCAGCCATTCGCCGCCGCGCTTGCAAAGCCCCAGGGTGGATCGCATCCAGAAATCCGTGACGACGCCGCCGCGCCGCGTGGCGCGCAGCCGGTTCAGGCTGTGGCAAAAGGCAATGTCGCCCGAGACGTGGATCCGCAGATCGCGGATTTCGGTCTCGACCGGCCCATCCCACGAATCGAGCCAGGCCTGCATGGCGGCGGCGTCGGTCGCCTGGGGGGCCGGCACCTGCAGCGGGCCGGCCAGCTCGAAGGCCACCAAATCGGGCGCCAGCACCGCCACCGCGGCCCGCGCGTCTCCCACCGCCATCGCGGCGATGCGGGCTTCGATCACATCGCGGATCCGTTGTTCGTCATCCATATTGGACTCTCCGGTCAGCGCCAACGGTCTCCGGGCGCCTTCACATAATGCCGCCAGACATAACCCCAGGGAATGACCAGGCCGAAGACGAGCGGGCCGAGGCCGATCCCGATCAGGTCCTCGCTCAGCCGCGGCGAGCCCGTCCCGGCCAGCCATTGGGGCAGCCCGAAGCGCAGCAGCCAGATCGTCTTCCAGATGAATTCGAAGAGCAGGATCGGCACCAGCTTGAGCGGATGGCGGATCGCGATCAGGGCCATGACGCAGAGGCCGCCCAGCATGGCGATGATCATGCCCCGGCCCACGGGATCGGGCCGGATCAGCCCGGGGGTGATGTCGAGCGCGAGGCCGATCGCGCCGAGGAGCGCCGTCGCGCGCATGACATAGAGACGCACCAGCGAGACCTCGTGCGCGCCGCGCCGCCAGATGCCGGGTGCGTTCACGGCCATCTCAAGCCGCCCCCGCGACTGGGGCCGTCTTCGGCCGACTGAGCGTCCAAGGCTCGGCAGGCCGGACGACATAAGTCGCCCAGACGTAGCGCCACGGGATGACGAGAAACAGGACGGCGCCGAAGGAGGTTTCGAAGACGGAGCTTCGCATGCCTTCGTCCAGCGTGCCGTCGAGCCAGCGCGGGAGCGCGAAGGCGGCGAGCCAGATCGCCTTCCAGCTCAGTTCGAAGAGCAGCAGCGGCAGCATTTGCAGCGGATGGCGCAGCCCGAGCAGCGCCAGCAGGCCGATCGTGCCGAGCAAGGCCCAGGCGACGCCGGTCATGCGCGGCAGCGCGGAGCCGTGGCTGACGATCAGCGGCCAGATGGTGAGGCCGATGCCGAGCGCCATGACCAGATACATGGCGCGCATCACCCAGAGGCGAGCCGGTGAAACCTCGATCATGTCATGTTCCTTTCGGGAAGCGGCTGGAAGATTATGCGGAACCTCTGCCCGATCCTCACCCGGACGAGCCAGAAGGCCATCACCGCGAACGGTGCGAAGGCGAGGACGAAGAGGGCCGGCGAGCCCCGCACCGCCGCGGGCAGCACATCCTGCTGGCCGAGGAAGAAGGAGCCGGTGGCGATGAAGAAGGCAAAGCACATCCGCCAGAGGTGGCGGGCGATGCGCTGCACGGGCGTCAGCCGCGCGCGCAGGATGGCGTTCAGATCCAGCAGCCCGCCGATGAGACAGATGCCGCCGACGAAATAGACCACGCCGGGGCCGGCCGGCGTCGTCGCGCCCTGCATGAGCGCCGCCCAGACCATCAGCGCCGCCGTGCCGAGCGCGAAGGCGCAAGCGAGGATCTCGAACTTTCCGGTCGTCCCGTCGCGCCGCCGCGCCGCCTGCCAGGAGGTCAGCACGAAATAGCAGACGATGAGGCCGCCGAGCGGCGAGCCCGGCACCGGCTGGCGGAGCGGCTCGAGGATCGCGGCGGTGACCCCGAGCACGAGCATCGCGCCGAGGAACAGGGTGCCGGCGCGGGCATGCAGCCGCCCGCCCTTGCGCGCCGCGACCGCGATCGTGCCCGCGGGCAAAGCGGCAAGCCCGCCGGCGATATGGATGGCCATCAGGATGTTCATGCCGCCTGCGCCTCCTCGGCCGCGTCGGGGAGATATTCGAGGATGTCCCCCGGCTGGCAGGCAAGCGCCGCGCACAGCGCCTCGAGCGTCGAGAAGCGGATCGCGCGGGCCTTGCCGGTCTTCAGGATGGAGAGGTTGACGATGGTGATGCCGACTCGCTCGGCGAGCTCGGTGAGCGTCATCCGG
>DATINU010000157.1:0-3523 GCA_035473955.1 Allosphingosinicella sp. | reverse complement strand
GATCAATGCGCTGGCATGGCCGAGGTTGAGCTTGTCGAGGAATTCCGGCCGCGAGGCGTCGCCGAAGATCAGGGGGAAGCCTTCGGCCCGCGCCGCCTTCACCGCATCGATGTTCGAATCGACCGCCACATAGGGCTTGTCGTGGGTGCCAAGCATCTCCGCGACCAGCCGCCCGACCCGGCCGAAACCGAGGATCACCGCCCGGGGCTCCTCGCGGCTGGGGGCGAGATCCTGCGCGCCGGAAGCGGCCCGCCGGTCGATCCGCTGCGCCGCGTCGCGGCCGATGCGGGCGAGCAACGGCGTCAGGGTCAGGCCCATGGCGGTGACGATCGTCCAGAAGCCCTCGGTCTCGGCCGCGATCAGCCCCGCCGCCGCCGCCGCGGCGAGCACGATCAAGGTCGTCTCGGAAGGGGAGGCCATGAGCAGGCTCGCCTCGGCCGCCACCGCCTGCCGCCGCCCACCCAGCCTGAGCAGAAGCCCGGTGATCAGCGTCTTGACGACCATCACCCCGACCAGGGCGAGCAACAGCATCGACCAATTGGCGAGGATGAAGCCGAGGTTGAGGCTCATGCCGACGGTAATCAGGAACACGCCCAGGCCGAGGCCACGGAATGGCGCGGTCATCACCTCGACCTCGCCGTGATATTCGGTCTCCGCGATCAGAATGCCGGCGACCAGCGCGCCGACGATCGGCGAGAGGCCCGCCGCCGCGGTGGCGAGGCTGGCCGTGATCACGACGAGCAGGCTGACCGAAAGGAACAGTTCCGGGCTTTTGGTCCGTGCCGCCTGCGCGAACAGGCGGGGCAGGACGAAGCGGCCGAGCAGGAGCATCGCGACGATGACCAGCGCGCCGAGCCCGAGCGTGTTGAGCAAATTCCCGAACCCGTCCGCCTGCGCGTGCGGCGCCAGCGCGCCGAGCGCGAAGATGATCGGCACGATCGCCAGATCCTCGAACAGCAGCATGGCGAAGGCGGAGCGGCCGACCGGGCTCGTCGTCCCGACCAAGGGCAAGACCACCGCGGTCGACGACAGGGCCAGCGCGACGCCGAGCGCGAAGGATGGGATCCAGCCATAGCCGGCGAGGTGGATACCGGTCCCGATCACCAGCGCCGCGCCGACCAATTGCGCCGCACCCACACCGAAGACCAGCTTGCGCATTCCCCACAGCCGGCGGAAGCTGAGCTCCAGGCCGATCGAGAAGAGCAACAGGATGATGCCCAGCTCGGCGAACGGCTCGATCGCGTGCGGATCTGTGATCGTGATGTAGTTCAGCCAGGGTTGCGCGCCGGTCATCGTGCCCAGCCCGGACGGGCCGACCAATATCCCGATCAGGATGAAGCCGATCACCGGGCTGATCCGGACCCGCGCGAAGGCGGGAATGACGATCCCCGCCGCGCCGAGGATCACGAGGGCGTCGGAAAAGCCGGAGGTGCTGAAATCGCTATGGGTCATCTTGCCTTTATGCAGGATTGCGCGCGATTGTCAGGCCCATGGCCGAGGAAACCGACCTGCTGATCGCCGGCGGCGGCCCCGCGGGGATGATGGCGGGCCTTCTCTTCGCGCGCGCCGGAGTGAGGACGCTCGTGCTCGAAAAGCACGGCGATTTCCTCCGCGATTTCCGCGGCGACACCGTTCACCCCTCGACGCTGCGGCTGTTCTCCGAGCTCGGCCTGCTCGGTCGGCTGCTCGCGCGGCCGCACGACAAGGTGCACGATGTCACCGGGCTGATCGGCGGCCGGCCGATCGAAATCGCGGATCTGAGCCACTTCGACCCGCGCTGGAATTTCATCGCGATGATGCCGCAATGGGAGTTTCTCGATTTCGTCGCGGTGGAAGCGCGGCGTTATCCGAGCTTCGGGTTGCGGATGGAAACCGAAGCGACCGATCTGCTCTGGGAGGGCGGCCGAGTCATCGGCGTGAAATGCGGGGCGGAGGAAATCCGCGCGAAACTGGTCATCGCCGCCGATGGCCGCACCTCGATCCTGCGCGAAAAGGCCGGGCTCGACGTGACCGATCTCGGCGCGCCGATGGACGTATTCTGGTTCCGCATTCCAAAGGAGAGAACCCCCGGCAACGACACGACGGGTATCTTCGATTCCGGCCACATCATCGCCCTGATCGACCGCGGCGACTATTGGCAATGCGCCTATGTCTTCGCCAAGGGTGAGGCCGAGGCGGTGCGCGCCAAAGGCCTCGACGCCTTCCGGACCGACGTCGCCCGGGTCGCGCCGATGGTCGCTGCCAGGATCGATGCGATCAGGAGCTGGGACGACGTGAAGCTGCTTACCGTCGCGCTCGATCGGCTCGAGACGTGGGACCTGCCGGGGCTGCTGGTGATCGGCGACGCCGCCCATGCGATGTCCCCGATCGGCGGGGTCGGCATCAACGTCGCCGTTCAGGACGCGGTCGCCGCGGCCAATCTTCTGGCAGGCCCAATGGCGGAGGGGCGGGACGTGACGTCGTTGCTCCGCAAGGTTGAGCAGCGTCGGCGCTTCGCCGTCCGCGCCATCCAGAAATTCCAGAACATCGCCCAGCGGAGGATCATCGGCCGCATGCTGGCCAATCCTGCCGCGCGGGTGAAGGCGCCGCTGCCGCTACGCCTGCTCGGCCGTTACCCGTTGTTGCGGCGGATTCCCGCGGCATTCCTCGGCTTCGGGATCAGGCCGGAGCATATCCGGTCCCCGGATGCCGGGCAGGGGTCTGCTTCCTAGGCCGCCTCCGCCGCCATCGCGCTTTCCAGATTCTCGCGGATCGCTTCGAAGAATTGCTCGGTGGTCATCCAGCTCTGCTCGGGGCCGATCAGGATGGCGAGGTCCTTGGTCATCTTGCCGCTCTCGACCGTCTCGATGCAGACGCGCTCAAGCGTCTCCGCGAAGCGCGTGACCTCGGGCGTCCCATCGAACTTGCCCCGATATTTGAGGCCGCCGGTCCAGGCGAAGATCGAGGCGATCGGGTTGGTCGACGTCGGTTTGCCGGCCTGATATTGCCGATAGTGGCGGGTGACGGTGCCGTGCGCGGCTTCGGCCTCGACCGTCTTGCCGTCGGGAGTCATCAGGATCGAGGTCATCTGCCCCAGCGAGCCGAAGCCCTGGGCGACCTGGTCGGACTGGACGTCGCCGTCGTAATTCTTGCAGGCCCAGACGAACTTGCCGCTCCACTTGAGCGCCGAGGCGACCATGTCGTCGATCAGCCGGTGCTCGTAGCTGATCCCGACCGCCTTGAACCGGTCCGCGAACTCGGCGTCGTAAATCTCCTGGAAGAGATCCTTGAAGCGGCCGTCATAGGCCTTGAGGATCGTGTTCTTCGTCGAAAGATAGACCGGCCATTGGCGATTCAGCCCGTAATTGAAGCAGGCGTGGGCGAAATCGCGGATCGATTCGTCGAGATTGTACATGCCCATGGCGACGCCGCCCGCGGGGAAATCGAACACCTCGCGCTCGATCGTCTGGCCGTTCTCGCCTTCCCACTTCATCGTGAGCTTGCCGGCGCCGGGGACGACGAAGTCGGTCGCCTTATACTGGTC
>DATINU010000156.1:0-1773 GCA_035473955.1 Allosphingosinicella sp. | reverse complement strand
TTATAGGCGTCCGCGGTGTCGATGAAATTGACGCCGGCCTCGTGCGCCCTGGCAACGATCCGCATCGAGGTCGCCTCATCGGCCGGACCGCCGAACATCATGGTGCCGAGGCAGATCGGCGAAATCTTCAGGCCGCTACGGCCGAGGGATCGGTATTGCATGCTCCACCTCGCGATCAGAGAGTTACTCAGGATTCATTCTTCAATATCTTGAACACACCGCTGGCCATGATGATGCAGCGGTTGCCGGCGGTCACTTCCGTGGTCGTGAAAATGAGACTGCGGGTGGTGCGGACGACCCGTGGCTTCGCGAGCAGAATCTCGCCGATCTTTCCGCTGTCGACAAAATGCACGTCGAGTTGAATCGTCGCCAGCGTCGGCCGGCCCGACACGTATCGCGCCGTCATGCCGCAGGCGCGGTCGGCGAATGTCATCAGCAGCCCGCCCTGCACCAGGCCGCGGCGGTTGTGGTGCTTGTGCTGCGCGACCAGCGCATATTCGTGCTCGCCGTCCACCACCCGCTCCCACAGCGGCCCGACCAAGCTGAGGAAACCCGTGGTGTCGAGCTGGGTCCAGCCGGAGGATTTGAGCTTCTCCGTGGCCTTGTCGGTCATCTCGGGCCTTTCCGGTCCGGGTCAGCAATTTTGAGGAGCGCCGGTCATTTCATCATTCGGCGGGCTGTTGTAGTCAAGCGGGGTGACCCGGCCCTTCGATGATACCACGAGGCGGAATATCGCAGCGCGCTGCGCGGCCTTTGCGCGGCTGCCGGCGCGCGAGCCTGCTTCCGCGCTGAAGCGCGCCGCCGTCGCCATCACGCTGGTGGCAGCCAGCGAGCCGAGCCACGGAACCGCGCTGTTGCTGACCCGGCGTGCCGCCGGCCTGCGCTCCCACCGCGGCCAATGGGCGCTGCCGGGCGGACGCTGCGATACCGGCGAAACACCGGCGATGGCCGCGCTGCGCGAGCTTGGCGAAGAACTCGGCCTTTCGCCCGGACCCGAGCAGGTGCTGGGATCGCTCGACGAATATCCGACCCGATCCGGCTACCTGATCACCCCGGTCGTGGTGTGGGCGGCCGACAGCGCCGCGATCTCGCCCAATCCCGACGAGGTCGCCTCGGTGCATCGCATCGCGCTCGACGAGATCGAACGGGCGGACGTATTCGACTTCACCGCCATTCCGGAAAGCAGCCGCCGGGTGATCCGTTTCCGCCACGCCCGCCAGTTCATCCACGCCCCGACGGCGGCGCTGATCTATCAGTTCGCCGAGGTGCTCGCCGGTCGCGACACCCGGGTTGCCGAACTGGAGCAGCCGGTGTTCGCATGGAAGTAGCGGTTGGGAGGAAATCCCCGTGCGGTTTCGGGGCTGACTTGCGCGAAACGCTTGCTACAACGGGGCCATGCGCCGCCCTGCGATTCGCCCGAACTCCGGATATCTCGCGCTCGCGCTGCTGCTGATGGGTCCGCAAGCGCCCGTCGCGGCGGCCGGGTTGCCCGCGGCGCCTGCCGGCGCGATGGCGCAGGCGGTCTCGCCGCCGGCAATTGCCGAATATCATCGCAAGCTCAAACAGTACCTCGAGGCACGCGCGGCCTTCGAGCAGGAAGCCGGCGCGTACTGGAATGCGATCGCCGAGAAGCGGCGCGGCCGCAGCGCCAAGCGGCGCGAGCACCAGGTCATCGTTCTCGACGATTACGTGCTGACGCAGCCGCCGGTCTATGAGGGGCCGAAGCGTCCGGTCAACCCGTCGCCGACCGAGGTGCCGGAGCCGCCCCGTCGC
>DATINU010000155.1:0-19808 GCA_035473955.1 Allosphingosinicella sp. | reverse complement strand
CGATGGTGATGCCGACCCGCTCGGCGAGCTCGGTCAGGGTCATGCGCCGCGCGTAGAGCAGGTCGTCGAGCTTGACCGCGATCGCCATCAGACCGTGCCTTCCAGATCAGCGCGCATGCGCGCGCCTTCGGCGAAGACGCGGGCCAGCACGAAGGCGAGCAGGATGGCGAGCAGGCCGCTGGTCGAAAGCCCGGCGCTGATGTTGACCGGATGGGCCGGCGTCGAGATCGCCCCAACGATGATCGAGATGACGAGCCCGGCCAGCTGCAGGCCGATCATCGCCCAGGCGATCTGTTGCAGGCGCGACGCATTGGCGATGACGAAGGGATCGCCGGCCCGCACCGTGCCGACCATCGCGAGCAGCCGGATGAAGATCAGGTGGTAGAGCGGCAGCATCAGCAGGCCGATGATCGCGATCGCCCGCATCCCCATGATCACCCGGTCGGCATCGGGGCCCGCCGCAAGCCCGAAGGCGCTGATGATCCATTCGCGATTGGGCATGGCGATCAGCAGGACGATCGTCGCCGCGCCGACCAGCCAGTTGAGGACGATCAAGAGCTTCAGGAAGACATGCGCGATCGGCAGCGCGGCGGAATAGGGACGGGTCATGAGGCACTCCGACGAATCATATCGATAAACGATATATCACTTATCGATAGTCGTCAAATTTCGCGTTCATCCGGCCTTTTCGTCGTGCCGGACCTGATCCGGCATCCATCTTCTTTTTTCCGAAGCCGAGAAGGAAAAGGTGGATCCCGGATCACGTCCGGAATGACGTTTGGTGGGTGCGCCGGTGCGGCCCTAGAGCGACCGGGCGATCAGCAGCTTCATGATCTCGCTGGAGCCGCCGTAGATGCGCTGGACGCGGGCGTCGCGCCACATGCGGGCGATCGGATAATCGTTGATATAGCCATAGCCGCCGTGGAGCTGCAGGCAGGCGTCCATCAGCTCGCCCTGCGCCTCGGTGACCCAGAGCTTGGCGATGGCGGCGGTGGCGGCGTCGAGCTCGCCCTTCAGGAGCCGCGCGATGCAGTCGTTGACGAAGACGCGGGCGACCACCGCCTTGGCCTTGCAATCGGCGAGCACGAACTGGCTGTTCTGGAACTCGATCACCTTCCGGCCGAACGCCTCGCGCCCGCGGACGTAGGCGAGCGTTTCCTCCAGCGCCTTTTCCATCGTCACCGCGCTGCCGAGCGCGATCAGCAGGCGCTCGCGCGGCAATTCGTGCATCAGCTGGTAGAAGCCCTGCCCCTCGCGGTCGCCGAGCAGGTTTTCGGCCGGCACCCAGACGTCGTCGAAGAAGAGCTCCGACGTGTCCTGCGCATCGAGCCCGACCTTGTCGAGCTTCCTGCCGCGGCGGAAGCCCTCGACCTCGCCGGGCTCGACGACGAAGAGCGAGACGCCCTTCGCGCCCTCCTTCGGATCGGTCTTGGCGACGACGACGATGAGGTCGGCGAGCTGGCCGTTCGAAATGAAGGTCTTGGCGCCGTTGATCCGGTAGCCGTTGCCGTCCCTGACCGCGGTGGTGCGGACCGATTGCAGGTCCGAGCCAGCGCCCGGCTCGCTCATCGCGATCGCCGCGACCCGCTCGCCGTTCGACAGGAGCGGCAGCCATTTGCGCTTCTGCCCCTCGGTGCCGTGCGCCTGGATGTAGGGGGTGATGATGACGTTGTGGAGGCCGGCCGCGAAGCCTTCGACGCCCTTGCGGATAACCTGTTCGGCGACCACCACGTCGTGCCGGAAGTCGCCGCCGCCGCCGCCATAATCGGTGGGCACGGAGACGCCGAGCAGCCCCGCCTGCCCCGCCTCGCGCCAGAATTCGCGCTCCACCATGCCGTCCGCGCGCCATTTCGCGACGCGCTCGGGCGGGGCGCCGCGTTCGAGGAACCTGCCGACCGAATCCGCGAACATGCGGAGTTCCTCGTCGGCCATGAAGGCTGGCTCGGGGAAGTCGCTCATAAAGGCGAGTGTGCAGGCAAAGGCCCCGGCCTGACAAGGCGTCTCGCAGGGGAGCCGATCGCCTATTGCTAATCCATTAGCATAGTGCTAATCGATTCGCATCATCGTGGGAGACTCACTTTGGGCAAGGACCCCGGCTCGGACCTCGGCAAGCGCGAGCGGCAGATCATGGAGATCGTCTACCGGCGCGGCCGCGCGACCGTCTCCGACGTGCTCGGCGAGCTGCCCGATCCCCCTTCCTATTCCTCGGTCCGGGCGATGCTTCGCTATCTCGAGGAGAAAGGGCAGCTCCGCCACGAGGAGGAGGGACCCCGCTACGTCTACCTGCCGACGACCTCGACCGCGGACGTGCGCCAATCCGCGCTGAGCCATGTCGTCAGGACCTTCTTCGACGGTTCGGTCAGCACCGCGGTCGCGGCCCTGCTGGAATCGGAGGGCCTGTCGCGCGACGAGCATGAGCGGCTCTCGCGCCTGCTCGACGAGGCGGTGGATGAGGAGGAGGCGCAATGAACCTCGCCGGCGGCATCGTCGATCTCCTGCTCCGCTCCAGCCTGCTGCTGGCGATCGTGTGGCTCGCCGCGGCGGGCGTGCGCCGGGCGGGCGGCTCGGCGGCGATGCGCCATATGATCTGGCTGCTCGGGCTCGGCGCCCTGCTGCTGCTGCCGTTGCTCACGGCCGTGCTGCCGCCGCTGGACCTGCCGATCCTGCCCGCGACGGAGACGGTGTCGCCGATTGAGACCGTCGCGTCCGCGCCGACGGCCCCGGCCCCCGCCGCCCCAAGCGCCACGGCGCAGGAAACGGTCAGCCTCGGCGAGCTGTTCGAGCTGCTTTACCTGACCGTCGCGGCCGGCCTGCTGGGGCGGCTCGCGCTCGGCCATTCCCTTCTCGCCCGACTCTGGCGGCGGGCGCGGCCGGCGGAGGACGCGCACTGGCAGGCGCTGGTCGACGGCCTGCGCTCGGCCCTCGACATCCGCCGCCCGGTGGCGCTGCGCCTCGCGACCGAGCCGGCCATGCCGATGACGTGGGGGACGCTCAGCCCCCGCATCCTGCTGCCCGCCGAGGCGGCCGGGTGGACCGACGAGCGGCGCCGGATCGTGCTGCTGCACGAGCTCGCCCATGTCGCCCGGCGCGACAGCTTCGCCCGCTCGGCCGCGACGATCCTGTGCGCGCTCTACTGGCTCCACCCGGCGGTCTGGTATGCGGCGCGGCGGATGCGGCTCGAGCAGGAACATGCCTGCGACGACCTCGTCCTGTCGCTTGGCGCCAAGGCCAGCGTCTATGCCCGCAACCTGCTCGACGTCGCCGGCGCCTTTCAGCCGCGGCCGGTGGTGGCGAGCCTTTCGGTGGCGATGGCGCGCACTTCGGAACTCGAGCGCCGGCTGAAGGCAATCGTCCGGCGGGGCCCGAGGGGGCGCTCCAGCGCTCGCTTCGTCACCAGCACGGGCGCCGGCGCGCTGGGCGCGACCTTGCTCGTCGCGACGATGGTCCCGGTCGCGGCCTTGCAGCCCACGCCTGCGCGCAGTGCCGAAGCGCCGCGCGCCGCCGCGCCGCCGACGCCCGCCCTCGCGGCGTCCGCGCCCTCGGCCACGAGCCGGCCGCGCGCGCCACGGCCGGCCGCCGGGCCCGCACCCGCCGGGCCGATCGCCGGTGCCCCCGCGCCATCGGAAGACTATGATGCGATGCTCGCGCGCTACAATGGCGAGCTCGCCGCCTATCAGCGCCAGCTGGAAGATTATGACCGGGCGGTGGACGCGCACGACCGCCAGGTCGCGGCGCTGCGCGCCCGGGGCAATCTGGCGAACAGCGGCAACACCGGCAATAGCGGGAACAGCGGCAATAGCGGCAATCCGGGCATCCCCGCGAGCGCGGGCCGGCCCGCCATCCCGCCCACCCCGCCGGTGCCGCCGACCCCGCCCACCTTCCCCACGCCGCCCTCGCCCTTGACGGCGGTCGCGGCGCTCCCCGCACTGCCGAGACCGCCCACCTAGTCCCGGCACCACGCCGAACCGCTCGCTTCCGCCACCGCCTCCGCCCGCAGCTTCATCGCCGCGCGATCCCGCGCGCCCGCAACCCCGCTTCGAAAGGGCCGATTTCATGCGCCTCACCCAAGTCATGACCTGCGCTCTGCTGCTGTCGGCCACCGCCATCGCGGCGCAGGACAGGCCGCCACCGGCCACGGCAGCGGCCCCGCAGGCGGAAAGCCTGACGGGCCTCTGGAAAGCGGAGCGGCGCTTCGGCGCGGATATCCAGGGTCCGCTGGTGATCGAGCGAACGGGCGGCCGCTACACCGCGGACATTGCGGGTTACGTGCTGCCCGTGACCGTGACGGGTCAGGCGCTGGGTTTCGAGCTGCCCGGCCGTCGCGGCCGTTTCGAGGGCCGCCTGGCCGGCGCCGGCCTGATCCGCGGCCATTGGCTGCAGCCCAGCACGCCGGTCAATGGCGGCTTCGGTTCGCCCGTGCTGTTGCGCGCGGCAGCGCGGGACCGGTGGATCGGCGAGGTGCGGCCATTGCAGCAGAGCTTCACGCTCTATCTGTTGCTGCGTCCCCGGCCGGACGGGTCGTTCGATGCGGTGGTGCGCAACCCCGAGCGCGATCTTGGCGCGCAAACGGGAGCGCAGCGACTGGTCCGCGACGGCGAGGTGGTGCGCCTGATGGGCCGGCGCGGCAGTGGGCCGGAGCGGGAGATCGCGGCCGGTCGCCTGGACTCGGAGAGCGGCAGCTTTACGCTGGCCCTCCCGAACCGGGGCGGCACGTACGATTTCAGGCGGGACGAGGACGACAATAGCCCTTTCTATCCGCGCGGACGCAATCCCGCCGCCTATGTCTATCGGCAGCCGCCGGAGCGGGACGACGGCTGGCGGACGGCCTCGCTGCGGGAGGAGGCGATCGACCAGCCGGCGATGGAGCGGCTGGTCCAGTCGATCGCGGCGGCGCCGATGGATTCGAACGACGCGCCGCAAATCCACGCTTTGCTGGTGGCGCGGCACGGGCGGCTGGTGCTGGAGGAATATTTCCACGGCTACGATCGCGACCGCCTCCACGATCTGCGTTCGGCCGCGAAGAGCGTCACCGCGGTCGCGATCGGCGCCGCCCTGCAGGCGCGGGCGCCGCTGAGCCTCGCCAGCCCCGTCTATCAGGTGATGAACGGCGGCACCGCCCCGGCGGGCCTGGACCCGCGCGCGCGGGCGATGACGCTGGAAAACCTGCTGACCATGTCCTCCGGCTGGTTCTGCGACGACACCAACGAAGAGGCGCCGGGCAATGAGGAAAGGATGCAGGATCAGGAGGAGGAGCCGGATTGGCTTCGCTACACGTTGCGCGTGCCGATGGCGCTCAATCCGGGCGAACAAAGCATCTATTGCAGCTCCAACCCCAATATGGCGCTCGGCATGCTGGGCGCCGCGAGCGGCCGCTCGCCGCTGGATTGGTTCGACCGGGCGGTCGCCGAGCCGATGCAGATCGGCGACTATGCCTGGTTCCTCGATCGGACCGGCCAGCCTTATGGCGGCGGCGGGGTGCAGCTGCGGCCGCGGGACCTCATTAAGTTCGGCCAGCTGATGCTGAACGGCGGCAGCTGGGAAGGCCGGCGCATCCTTGATCCGGGCTTCGCCAGGAGGGCGACGTCGGCGCTGTATCACTCCCGCAATGTCTTTTACGGCTATTTGTGGTGGGTTGAGGACTATCCCTACAAGAACCGGACGGTCCGCAGCTATTCGGCGCGCGGCGCGGGCGGCCAATGGGTGACGGTGATCCCCGAGCTGGCGCTCGTGGTGACCGTGCTGGCGGGCAATTATTCCAGCAACGTTCAAAAAACCTACACCTCCCACATCGTCCCGCGCTCGATCCTGCCGGCGGTGCGGGAGCCGGGGGACGATCCCCGCGCGACGGTTTCCGATCGCTCGTTCACCAGCCCCTACGGCGCCTCCACCGACGGCAGCCGGATGCGCTCCCCCGCGCAGGCGCCGGGAGATGCGCGATGACCCGCAACGGCCTCAGCCTCTGGTCCAGCTACCTGACCGCGGCACTGCGCTCGCTCGCCAAGCACAAGACCTACACCTTCATCAACGTCACCGGGCTGGCGCTCGGGCTGGCCGCCAGCCTGATCATCCTCGTCTATGTCCGCTACGAGACCAGCTACGACGCCTGGCTGCCCGGCGCCGAGCGCGCCTTCCAGCTGCAGCAATGGAACCTTGGCGACGGGGCGAACGAGGAGCCGGGCGGCCTGCAGATGACCTCCTACGTCTCCGGCCAGCGTCTGCGCGAATTCCCGCAGTTCGACCGGGTGGTCTACGTCAATCACACCCAGCCGGTGATCCTCCAGAACGGCGAAGGCACGACCAGCGAGCATTTCGTCTTCGTCGACGGCCCGCTGTTCGACATCCTCCAGATCCCCTTCCTGCGCGGCGACCCGCGCACCGCCTTGTCCGCCCCCGGCATGACCGTGCTGACCGCGGCCGAGGCGATGCGCCGCTTCGGCACGCTCGACATCGTCGGCCGGACGCTGACCATCGTCATCGCCGGCCAGCCCGTCGACTATCGCATCACCGGCGTGGTCGAGGAGCCGCCGCGCAACAGCCACGTCGCCTTGTCGGTGGTCGCACGCACCGACATCGCCGCGCTTTACGGCGGGGCGCAATCGCCCTTCCTGACCGGCTGGATGCCGAAGAACGGCTGGGTCTATGCGCGGCTGCGGCCGGGCGCCGACATCGCCGAGGTCGGCCGGCAAATGCCGGACTGGGAGCGACGCAACATCCCCGACGAAGTCGTGGGTGGCGAACGCTGGAATGCCGGCGACAATCGCGAGTGGCGGCCGATCAACATCCGCGACGTGCATCTCGGCGAGGCCCAGGGCGGATCGATGACCGCGGGCAACGATCGCGCCACGATCGCCGCTCTGGCCGTGGTCGGCGCGCTGATCCTCGCCATGGCGGTGGTCAATTTCGTCAACCTCGCCACCGCCCGCGCCGGCCAGCGCGCCCGCGAAGTGGCGCTGAGGAAGGTGCTCGGCGCCTCGCGGCGCCAGCTGATCGCGCAATTTTTGGGGGAGTCGCTGCTGCTCACATCGCTCGGGATGCTGCTCGCGCTCGGCCTGATCGAGCTCATCCTGCCCCAGGTGAACAACTTCCTCGATGCCGACATGCGCATCGCTTATTGGGGCGCCGGCGGCCTGCTGCTGCCCGCGGCGGCACTCATCCTGCTCACCGGCGGGCTGGGCGGGCTCTACCCCGCTTTCTATCTGTCGCGTTTCCAGCCGGCGAAGGTCCTGAAGGCGAACAAGTCCGCGGCCGAAGGGGTCGGCTCGGGACGGCTTCGCAACCTGCTCGTCATCGGCCAGTTCGCGGTCTCGATCGGGCTGATCATCTGCACCTCGATCATCTACGCCCAGACCCTTTATGCGCGGAGCGTCGATCCCGGCTACCGGCGCGACGGCCTGATGCAGATCGCCAACGTCAACCGGCGGGCGATCGTGCCCGTGCAGGAGACGTTGCTGCGCGAGATCGGCCAGGTGGACGGCGTGAGCGCGGTCGGCCGCTCGACGATCGGCGTCAACACCTGGGGCATGGAGAATATGTCGGTGACGGCGCCGGGCCGGGAGAGCGTCGAATTCGAACTCTACCGGGTCGATCCGGCCTTCTTCCGGACGATGGGCATCGAGCTCGCCGCCGGCCGCACCTTCGACATTGGCCGGACGATGGACGACGCCACGGCGCCCGAGGACGAGGCCGGGCTCGCGGCGATGGCGCGGCGGGGCTACAACGTGGTGCTGAACGAGGCCGCCGCGCGCCGGCTGGGCTTCGGCGATCCGGGCCAGGCGGTCGGCCGCACCATCCTCGCCGACGACGGCGACGTCGAGGCGGTGGGGCGCACCCCGATCACGATCATCGGCGTGGTCGAGAACAGCCGCTTCCGTTCGATCCGCGATCCGCTCGCGCCGATGATCTTCCTCTACGACCGGCTCCAGCCCGGCTGGCTGCTGATCCGCTATTCGGGCGCGCCGGCGGCGGTGCGCGAACGGATCGAGCGGGTCTGGAAGCGGATCGCCCCCGACGCGCCGTTCGAGGCCGCCTTCGCCGACGATCAGGTGCGCGAACTTTATGCGCCGGAGGCCGCGCGGGCGCAGATCTTCGCCGCCTTCGCCTTGCTCGCGGTGGTGATCGGCTGCCTCGGCCTGTACGGGCTCGCCGCGTTCACCGCCGAGCGGCGGACCAAGGAGATCGGCATCAGGAAGGTGCTCGGCGCACGCACCCGCGACATCGTGCGCCTGCTCGTCTGGCAGTTCGGGCGGCTGGTGCTCGTCGCCAACGTCATCGCCTGGCCGGTCGCCTGGTGGACGATGCGCGGCTGGCTCGACGGCTTCGACCTCAGGATCGCGCTCGGCCCGCTCTTCTTCGTCGGCGCGGGCGCGCTGGCGCTGGCGATCGCGGTCGGCACCGTCGCCGGCCACGCGCTCAGGGTCGCCCGCGCCCATCCGATCCACGCCTTGCGCTACGAATGAAGGAGATCGTCATGCGTTCGTTTCTGATCCTCGCCGCCTTGCTCCTGCTCGCGCCCGGCGCGGCGGCGCAGGAGATGGCGCCCTTCCAGTCGGTCACGCTGGCGGACGGCGGCGGAGTGACCCTCGTCCAGGGCCCGGCGCAGCGCGTCACCGTGCTCGAAGGGGCGGGCAGCGCCGAAATCCGGGTCGTCGAAGGCCGGTTGCTGATCGGCCATTGCCGGACAAGCTGCCCGCGCGGCGAGCGTCGCCTGCGGGTCGAGGTCGTTACCCCCGGCCTGGCCGAAATCGCGGTCGCGAACGGCGGCATGATCCGCGCCCGAGAGGGCTTTCCGCGCCAGGCCGAGCTCGTCGCGAGCGTGACGAGCGGCGGCATCCTCGATCTGCGCGCGCTCCCCGCCGGCCGGGTCCGGGCCTCGGTCAGCCAGGGGGGCGTCATCCTGCTGAGCGCGGAAGCATCGCTCGACGCCAGCGTCGAGCAAGGCGGGCGGATCACCTATTGGGGCCGGCCGGGCGTGCACAGCCGGGTGCGCGGCGGCGGGGTGGTCGAGCGCGGCCTGGCGGCGGAGTTCACCCGCGCGCCGACGGACCTTGGCCCCGGCGCGCCGCCGCCGGTCCCGCCGCTGCCGCCTTTGCCGCTGGCGCCGGGCCTATGACACTGAAAAAAGGAAGAAAATGGTGGGCGTGGCAAGGATTGAACTTGCGACCCCTGCGATGTCAACACAGTGCTCTACCACTGAGCTACACGCCCACGCGGAGGGCCATGTAGCGAGGGGCCGGGAGTGGCGCAACCCCGCGTCGGCGCGGTCCCGCCTTGCACGGAAAAGGCGGCGCGCTATCGTCGCTCCGACGGGAGAGCATGCGATGCGAATTGCGACCGGATTGATCCTGGCCGCCCTGACCTGGGCCGGCGGCGCCGCGGCGCAGGGCGAATATGCCGGGGCCGTCACCGGAGGGTGGACGGGCTTGGTCAGCGAGCCGGGGCCGGACGCGGTGGAATATCGGATGCACGCGGAGATCGTGCTGGACCGCGACGGATCGCCGGCCGCCACGGTCCGCTACGAGAGCCTGAATTGCGCCGGCACGTGGACCGCGATCGGCAATTTCGCCACCAGCTGGCGTTTCCGCGAGGAGATTACCGACGATCCCGGTGCGCGCTGCGCGCCCGAACTGGTCGTCGAAACCAGCCCGGTCGGCCTCAATGACGAGGGGCTTAGTGTGCGCTGGACGGAGCCGGGTCGAGACGAGCCTGTCGCCACCGCGGTTCTTCACCGCGATCCGTAAAACCAGGATCGAAACGAAACGCGCCCTAAAGCCGCCCGTGCTGATCCTCGGACAGGAACATGCGCTCCACCTCCAGGACGAGGTCGCGCAGGTGAAATGGCTTGGAGAGGACCTTGGCGTCCGGGGTCTTGCGGCCGGCCTTCAGCGCCACCGCGGCGAAGCCGGTGATGAACATGACGCGGATGCCGGGGGCGAGATCGGCCGCCTTCTGGGCGAGCTCGATGCCGTCCATTTCCGGCATGACGATATCGGTGAGCAGCAGATCGAAGGGCTCGGATTCGAGCAGCGGCAAAGCGGCGAGGCCGTTGTCGACCGCGGTGACGTGATAGCCGACCTTTTCGAGCGCGCGGCCGAGATAGGTCCGCATCGATTCGTCGTCTTCCGCCAGCAGGATTCTGAGCATCTTCACCCCTCGGCCCGGGTTTATGCGCGAAGCCGTCCCGTTTTGCCAGCCGTCTGCGATGCGCCGATTTGCGCCCGTCCCGTTCCGGGCCTAATCAGAGGCCGGTCATGACTCGCTCCCCCGCCAACCTGCCCTTCTTCCGGATCGGCCCGGCGCGCCCGGTTTCGCCGGTCGTGCTCTCCGTGCCGCATGCGGGGCGAGACTATCGGCCGGAGCTGCTGGGCGCCGCGCGGCTGGGCAAGGCGCAGCTCGAGACGCTCGAGGACCGGCTGGTCGACCGGCTGGTCTGGCGCGCCACCGCGGCAGGGGCGACGGCGTTCATCGCCCGCGCGCCGCGCGCCGAGATCGACCTCAACCGGGACGAGCGCGAGATCGATCCCGCCATGATCGAGCCGCCGCTCGCCTCGGGCGGGCTGGTGCAATCGGCGCGGACCCGGGGCGGGCTCGGCCTCGTCCCCTCGCGGATTTCGGGCGCGGGCCCGATCTGGCGCGAGCGGCTCGGCCGGGCCGAGCTCAACCGGCGGATCGAGGACGTGCACAAACCGTTCCACAAGGCCATCGAGGATGCGCTGAAGCTGGCGCGCGACCGTTTCGGCGAGGCGATCCTGCTCGATTGCCATTCGATGCCGCCGCGCCAGCGGATCGAGGGTGCGAACCACGCCACCGTCGTCTTCGGCGACCGGCACGGCACGACGATCAGCGCCGACCTGCTCGACGCCGCGGTGAGCGCCGCGCGGAGCCTCGGCTACAAGACCGCCTGCAACGCGCCTTATGCCGGCGGCTATGTGGTCAGCCGCCACGGCCGCCCGCGCGAGGGCCTGCACGCCATCCAGATCGAACTGGACCGGTCGATCTATCTCGACGCGGATCTGCGGGCGCCGGGGCCGGGGTTCGAGGGGACCTGCCGGCTGATCGCGGCGGTGGCGGATGCGCTGGAGACGCGGCTGCTGGATTCGGCGCAGCTCGCCGCCGAATAGCTGACGCGCCCTGCCGCAGCGCGCAGCGTAGCGGCAGGAGTCGCGCCAGCTCGGCCGGCGGGGCGGCCAGGCAAGCTGGCCGAGCCCGACCGACGTCACGGGACAATGGTCCCGTGGCGGCTTTTCAAAAACGGGGCTTCGCAGGTCGTCAGGGCACCATTGTGCCCCGACGTGACGTCGGACGGGTTTGGCGGGCGGGAGGGCCCGCCGCCCCGCCGGCCGAGCGAGCCGACTCCGCGAATAGCTTGCGCTATTCACGGGACGGCTTCGCATAATAAAATGACCGCCTCACGTTGCCGTGAGGCGGCCAGGTTCAGGGAGGTGCGGCTCCAGGGAGGAGCCGCGTCACGCCGCTGAAAGGGGGGAAACAGCGGCGCTGAAGCCTAAATAAGAAGGGTCGGTCCTGTTTCAAGACCGACCCTCCAAATTCCAACGATGTGAACGCCTTGGGCGTCAGGCGTTGCCCTCGGCCGGGGCCATGGCCGGCTCCATTTCGGGCATCTTGCCCTGCTGCACCTGACGGGCGAACACCTCGCGCATCAGGCTGAGCGAGAAGAGGTGCGCGATGATCAGCGGCAGGATGCCGTTCTGGTTGATCTTGTGCAGCGTCTCCGCGTCCATCTCGCGCAGCTTGTTCTCGTCGACCATCTTGAAGCCGCGATAGAGGAAGGGCTGGGTGGAGCCCTCGGGCTGGATCGAGACCTCGCCGTCGATCAGCATGTCCATCGCCTCCAGCTCCTTTATGAAGGCCTGGGTGCGCTGGCCGGCGACCTCGAAATCCTCGCAGAATTTCAGCACCGCGCTCAGCGTCTGGCTCGGCTGGTCGCCGTCGAAGAGGGGCTCGCCCTCCTTCTCGTTGATCAGGTCGCTCTCCGGATCGTAGCAGAGGGTCAGCTCCTCCGCCGCCGGATCGAGCCGGGCCAGCATATAGGGATAGCGGCGGATATAGGCCGGCACGTACATCGGATCGCGCGGCTTGCCCGCCTCGTCGATGAAGACGTTGACGCCCTCGTTCAGGCCCATCAGCGCCAGCGGCACCGGCGTCTCGCCGGTCGCGAAGATGATCGGGAAATGGCGCTGCGCGACGGTGAACTCGTCGATCGTCAGCGGAACCGCGTGGACGTCGACCAGATAGGGCGCGCTGTCGGTGACACGAGCCTTGAGCTTGCCGTGCAGGGAAGCGGCGAGCGGCTGCAGATTCTTGTAGAAGAGCGGCAGATTGGGCGGCGGCTGAGTCGCCATATTCAAGTCTCCATCGAGTTTGGGAGCGGCGCGGCGCGCCGCGGGATTTCAAGCGCAACCCTCTATGAGCGAAGCGGCTTTTGCGCAAGCCTGTCCTGAGCGGAGGCGAAGCGCGGCACGAGTTTGCCGGGATTCATGATGTTCTTAGGGTCGAGCGCCTGCTTGATCGCGCGCATCGCCGCGAGCCGCGCCGGATCGCCGAGCCGGGCCAGCTCGTCCAGCTTCATCTGGCCGATGCCGTGCTCGGCCGAGATCGAGCCGCCCGCCGCGGTCACCAGATCGTGGACGAAGGCGGAGACCGCCCTCCCCTCTCCCTCGACCCAGGCTTCGCTCTCGCCCAGCGGCGCGCGGACGTTGAAATGGACATTGCCGTCGCCAAGATGGCCGAAAGCGTTGACCCGCGTGCCGGGAAAGCGCGCCTCCACCTGCACGGCGGCGTCGGTCATGAAGGCCGCCATGTCCTCGGCCGCGACCGAGATATCGTGCTTGGCGGCGGGACCGTCCTTCTTCTCCGCCTCCGAGATCGAATCGCGCAGCCGCCAGAATTGCTCGGCCTGGGCTTCGCTTGCGGCGATCGCGGCGTCGGCGACGAGGCCCGCTTCGAACGCCGCGGCCAAAGCCGCGGGGAGAGCGACGGTCGGCCCGGGTGAGACCGCTTCGACGAGCACGTTCCAGGGCGCGGGCCGAACGAGCGGCGGGCGTGCGCCGGGGATGTGCTCGAGCACGAGATCGAGCGCGCTCTTCGGGACCAGCTCGAAGCTCTCGATCGCGTCGCCAAGGCTCGCTTCGAGCCGGCGGAGCAAATGCATGGCGGCTTCGGCCGAATCGAGGCCGATCCAGGCCACCGCACGCGTCCCCACGGCCGGCACCAGCCTCAGGCTCGCCGCGGTGACCAGGCCGAGCGTGCCCTCGGCGCCGATCAGGAGCTGCCGCAGATCGTAGCCGCGATTGTCCTTCTTGAGGACCTTGAGCCCCTCGAACAGGTTGCCGTCGGGCAGCACGGCCTCGATTCCCAGGACCAGCGACCGCATGGGCCCGAAGCGAAGCACCTGCGTGCCCCCGGCATTGGTCGAAACCAGGCCGCCGATCGTCGCCGAGCCCTTGGCGCCGAGGGTGAGCGGGAAGCGCCGCCCTTCGGCCAGGGCGCGCTCATGCAGATCGGCGAGAATTACGCCCGCCTCGCAAATTGCGACTCCCGCCGCCGCGTCGAGCGCGCGGATCCGGTTCAGCCGCCGCATCGAGACGAGCAGCGCTTCGCCCGAGGCATCGGGCGTCGCGCCGCCCACCATCGAGGTGTTGCCGCCCTGCGGCACCAGGGCCGCCCCCTCGGCGCCGCAGAGGCGCACGATCGCCGCCGCTTCCTCGCGCGTCGCGGGCGAGAGCATCGCCGCCGCCGCGCCCCGGTAGCGGCCCCGCCAATCGACCGTCCAGGGCGCGAGCGTTTCGTCCGCCCGGGTGAAGCCCTTCGGCCCCAGCAGGACGGCAAGCTTGTCGAGCAGCGCCGAAGAAGGATAAGCCATGCCGCGAGGATAGGGACGGCCGCCGGGGGGATCAATTAATCGCATGTTCAAGCGAAGGCATGAATCCCGGGACGCAATGGAGCCGAAAGCGTGATCTGGGCGGGCGCCGCCGCCATGATGTTGTTCGCCCTCGGCGTCGACGACGATCAACGCCGTGCGCCGCCGCCCCCCGGCGACGCCATCAGCTTCACCCAGCGGCAGGTGATCATTCGCATCACTCCGGTGGCGCCACGGCCCAGGCTCGCGCCCGCCGCGGGCGTTCCGCAGCTGCAGTGGCGCGAGGGACGCGGCCCGCGCTGCGTTCCCTGGAACCGGATCCTCGCCGCCATCTCGCCGCGCGAAAACAGCGTCGATTTCGTGTTCCGCGACGGCCAGCGGGTCCGCGCCCAGCTCGAGCGGCGCTGCCCGACGCTCGATTTCTACCGCTCGCTCTACATCACGCCGACCCGCGACGGGCAACTCTGCGCGGACCGCGACACGATCCGCTCGCGCACCGGCGGCGAGTGCGACATCGATCAATTCCGTTCGCTGACGCCTGCCCGGCCCTGAGGCTTCGGACCCTAGATTCCTTGACAATGAGGGCCGCTTCGCACAAGCGGCGGCGCATTGCAGCGCGGCCGCCACCTGCGGCGGCCCCAATCCCGGATTTTCCATGAGCTTTGCCGATCTCGGCCTTTCAGACGAATTGCTCCGCGCGGTGAGCGAGGCGGGTTATGACGACCCGACCCCGATCCAGCGCCAGGCCATCCCCCCAGTCCTGATGGGCAGGGACATTATCGGCATCGCCCAGACCGGCACCGGCAAGACCGCCGGCTTCGTCCTGCCGATGATCGACATTCTGGCCCAGGGCCGCGCCCGCGCCCGCATGCCGCGCTCGCTGATCCTCGAGCCGACCCGCGAGCTCGCCGCCCAGGTCGCCGAAAATTTCGAGAAATACGGGAAGCATCACAAGCTCTCCATGGCGCTCCTCATCGGCGGCGTGCAGATGGGCGATCAGATCAAGGCGCTGGAAAAGGGCGTCGACGTGCTGATCGCCACGCCCGGCCGCCTGATGGACTTGTTCGGCCGGGGCAAGATCATGCTCAACGGCTGCTCCCTGCTCGTCATCGACGAAGCGGACCGGATGCTCGACATGGGCTTCATCCCCGACATCGAGGAAATCTGCACCAAGCTGCCGAAGACCCGCCAGACGCTTTTGTTCAGCGCGACGATGCCGCCGCCGATCAAGAAGCTGGCCGACCGCTTCCTCACCGATCCCAAATCGATCGAGGTGGCGCGGCCCGCCTCTTCGAACCTGCTCATCGACCAGCGCATCGTCCGCCTCGATCCGCGCAAGAAGCGCGACTGGCTCGCGGACATGCTTCGCAACGGCGACGTGCGCAGCGCGCTGGTCTTCTGCAACCGCAAGACGACGGTGCGCGAGCTCGCCACCAGCCTGAAACGCGGCCATCTGAACGTCGGCCAGATCCAGGGCGACATGGCTCAATCCGACCGCATCAGAGAGCTGGATCGCTTCAAGAATGACGAGATCAACATCCTCGTCGCCTCGGACGTTGCCGCGCGCGGGCTCGACATCAAGGGCGTGAGCCACGTCTTCAACTATGACGTGCCCTGGCATCCGGACGATTATGTCCACCGCATCGGGCGGACCGGTCGGGCGGGCAAGACCGGTATCGCCATCACCCTGGTGACCGGCGCCGATGCCGAATCGATCGACAATATCCAGAAGCTGACCGGCACGAAGATCGCCGAAATGGGCGACAACCCCGCCGCCCCGGCGGCGGAGCCGGAGGCGCGCGCGCCGCGTGAACCCCGCGAGCCCCGGGAGCCGCGCGAATCCCGGCAGCGCGCCGCGAGGCCGCCCCGCCCGGCGCGCACCCCGCGCAACGAGGCCCCCGCGCCTGCTCCAAAGACGGAAGAGGAACGCAAGCCCCGCCCGCCCCGCCGTGAACGCGCGCCGGAGCCCGAGGCGGAAGACGAAGGCTGGAACGGACCGGTGCCCAGCTTCCTCGGCCAGGGCTTCGGCAACTGACCATGCGGCGGGGGCTGGTCCTGCTCGCCGCCCTGCTCCTGCCCGCCGGCGCGGGCGCCCAAACGCCGCAGCGCGATTCGCTGCATGACTTCCTCCAGAGCACATTTCACGACGCCTATGAGGACTGGCCCGAGACGGGCTACGTCGCCGCCTTCGCCGATCTGAACGGCGACGGGCGCCAGGAGGCGCTGGTTTCGCTGCAATCCGGCCTGTTCTGCGGCTCTGGCGGCTGCGCCCTCTATGTCTACACGCCCGAGGCCGCTTCCTGGCGCCAGGTCGCCGAACTCACCATCGTCAACGCGCCGGTGCGCCTGCTGGCGACGCGCACGCGCGGCTGGCGCGACCTCGCCGTCCACGTGCGCGGCGGCGGCGTGGAGATTCCGCATGAGGCGCGGATCCGCTTCGACGGCCAGACCTATGCCTCGAACCCGTCCATGGCGCCGCGCCTCAGAGGGCGGCCGTCGGGCCCCATCCTGATCGGGGACGAGACGCCGAGCCGCCGCCTTTTCCCGTGACGTTCGATCTATCCCGCGCCGTCCTGATGCCGATCGACGTCCAGCGCGGCTTCGACGATCCGAGCTGGCCGCCGCGCTGGAACGCGGAGATGGAGGCGAACGGCAAGGCCCTGCTCGCCCATTGGCGCGCGGCGGGGGCGCCGATCATCCACGTCCGCCACGATTCGGTGCAGGAGGGCTCCTCGCTCGCCCCCGGCCATTGGGGCAACGATTTTCGCGACGGCTTCGCCCCGTTGGGCGATGAGCCGGTCGTCTCGAAGAGCGTCAATTCCGCCTTCATCGGTACCGACCTCGATCTGCGGCTCCGGCGGCTGGGCGTCGAGCGGATCGTCACGTTCGGCATCTCGACCGACATGTGCGTTTCCACGACGATCCGCACTGGATCGAACCTGGGCTGGCGGATGATCCTGGTGCCCGACGCCTGCGACTGTTTCGATCTGCCCGACGGGGCCGGCGGCACGATCCCGGCGCGGACGATCCAGGCCGCTCACGTCGCGACGCTCGCCGCGGAATTCTGCGAGACGGTCTCGACCGCCGAGTTGCTCGGTTAGCCCTTGCGGTAGCGCCCCCGGAACGCCTCGGCATAGGCCGCCAGCCGCCCTTCGGCGATGGCGTCGCGCAAATCCTGCATCAGCCGCTGATAGAACCAGAGATTATGCTCGGTCATCAGCATCGCGCCGAGGATTTCGCCCGAGCGCACGAGATGGTGGAGATAGGCTTTCGACCAGGAAGCGACCGGCGATTCCGGGTCGAGCGGCGACGCATCCTCGGCGAACTTCGCGTTGCGGATGTTGATCGGGCCATCCAGCGTGAAGGCCTGGCCGGTGCGGCCGCTGCGCGTGGGCAGCACGCAATCGAACATATCGATGCCGCGCTCGACGGCGCCGACGATGTCGTCGGGCTTGCCGACGCCCATCAGATAGCGCGGCGCGTTCTCCGGCAGTTGCCCGGGCGCGAAATCGAGGCAGGCGAACATCGCCTCCTGCCCCTCGCCGACCGCCAGCCCGCCGACCGCATAGCCATCGAAGCCGATGCCGATGAGCGCGTCGGCGGAGGCCTTGCGCAAGCCTTCGTCGAGCCCGCCTTGTTGAATGCCGAACAGCGCGCCGTTGCCCGCGAATGCTTCCTTGGAGCGTCTCGCCCAGCGCATCGAGCGCTCCATCGCGGCGGTCTGCTCCTCCGTGCTCGATGTGGTGGGGACGAGCTGATCGAAGGCCATGACGATGTCCGCGCCGAGCAAGGCCTGGATCTCCATCGAGCGCTCGGGCGAGAGCATGTGGCGGCTGCCGTCGAGGTGGCTGGCGAAGGCGACGCCCTCCTCGCTCACCTTGGTGAGGTCGGACAGGCTCATCACCTGATAGCCGCCGCTGTCGGTCAGGATCGGCCGCTCCCAACCCATGAAATCGTGCAGGCCGCCGAGCCGCGCGATCCGCTCGGCGCCGGGGCGCAGCATGAGGTGATAGGTGTTGCCGAGGATGATGTCGGCGCCGGTGGCGCGCACGTCCGCCGGCTTCATCGCCTTGACCGTCGCCGCCGTGCCGACCGGCATGAAGGCGGGCGTGCGGATTTCGCCGCGGCGCATGGCGATAACGCCGGTGCGGGCACGGCCCTCTCGAGCCTGGATGTCGAATGAGAAGCGCGGAGCCGGAGCCATGCTGTCCCCCTAGCGACGGGCTGCGGCGAGGCAAGCGGGAGCACTTGCTCCACCGCTCCCGCCAAGGCATGATCCATCGCCACGGTAGGAGGATTCCTTATGCTTCTCGCCCTCGCGATCGCCGCCGCCACGCCCGTCCCGGACGCCAGGCTCCAGCACGCCGTCACTCAGGCCATCCGGGACGAGATCGAATACGGGATCGATGCGACGATCGACCAGGATATCGAGCGCTACATGGAGACCGTCCCCGAGGATTACCGGATCGTCGAGGATGACGGCTCGATCACCGACCGGGAGGCGCTGCGCCGCAACCAGCTGCAGGCCTGGGCGATCATCCCGCGCACCAACGCGCTCGCCATCGACGTCACCCGCGTCGAGGTCGGCTGCGACGGGGAATGCGCGACCGTCTGGACCGACCAGCGCTGGGACCGGCAGATGCTGGGCCGCGACGGCGCCAGCCAACACAATGTCGTCACCACCCAGCGCCACCGGGAACGGTGGGAGGTCCGCAATTCGCGCTGGATCAACACCAATATCGAGGAGCTGGGCGGCACCGTGACCGTGGACGGCCAGCCCTACAACTGAAGCTCCCAGGTCTCGCCCTGGACGGGCTCGCCGAATTCGTGGTGGATCGCGGTCTCGACGATCTCGAAGCCGTTCGCTTCGTAAATGCGACGGGCGCTGTTCAGGATCGTGTGGGTCCAGAGGCGCATTTTCGCATAGCCGGCCTCGCGGGCGAATTTCACGCATTGCTCGACCAGCGCGCCGCCGATGCCGAGCCCGCGCGCCCAGGGTTCGACGTGCAGCAGGCGAAGCTGTCCGACATTGCCGCCCGCATCGACCAGCATGACCGCACCGGCCATCATGCCCGCGCGGTCGGCGACCCAGCATTGCTCGCGGCCGGGCTTGAAATCGCGCAGGAAGGCGGTCGTGACCTCGCCCTGGAGGACCTCCATCGGCCGCTTCCAGCCATAAGGTTCGTAAAGCACCGACTGGCGCGAGGCGATTTCGTAGAGATCGCCCGTCCGGAACGCGCGGATCCGCCAGGGCACCTCGGCGCCGCTTAAGAGGCCGGTGACCGCTGCCAGCGCGGCGACCAGGGTCTCGCGCTCGGCGGCGGTCAGCTTCTCCACCCGGACGGCGACCTGGGCGGGGGTGCGCACGTCCAGCGCATCGAAATAGATACGGCCGGCGGGCGTCAGGCTGATCGGGCGGCGGCGGCCGTCTTCGCCGCGATCGCGCGCGATCCACCCCTTCGCCTGGAAACGCCGCAGGATCCGGCTGATATAGCCGGCGTCGAGGCCGAGATCGGCCTGCAGCTCGGTCGCGAGCGGCGCGGACCGGTGGGCGATCTCGTAGAGCAGGCGCGCCTCGGTCAGCGACAATTCGCTGTCCATATAATGGGCGTCGAGCGCGCCCGCGAAGCGCGTGTAGAAACGGTTGAAGGTCCGCACGGCGGCGATGGCATCGTCCATAGCCGCGAGAATGAGCTAAATTAGTTGCCTTTGTCAACTATCATCATGAAGGCAGGAGCAGGCTGGCATCGCCGTAAGAGTAGAAGCGGTAGCCCGTGTCGATGGCGTGGGCGTAGGCGCGCTGCATCACTTCCAGCCCCATCAGCGCCGAAACCAGCATGAAGAGGGTCGATTTGGGCAGGTGGAAGTTGGTCATCAGCATGTCCACGGCGCGGAAGCGGAAGCCGGGGGTGATGAAGATGTCCGTCTCGCC
>DATINU010000154.1:0-10498 GCA_035473955.1 Allosphingosinicella sp. | reverse complement strand
ACTTGCGGCCCGAGCCGCAGGGACAGGGGGCGTTGCGGCTGGCGGGCGCGACCACAGCGCCGTCCGTCCCGGCCGCATATTCGGGGGCGACGGTCTCCAGCGGCGGCAGGCGCGAGAGGATCGTCCCGGTGCCGGCATCGATGTCGTAAGTGTCGTCGTCGCCGGTGAACGGATCGATATGGTGGGTGACGAAATCCGCCATGTCCGGATAATCCTGCGGCCCCTGCATGGCGAAGCGCGAGCGGGCGAGCGTGCCGGTCACGTCCTCGCGGATCTCGGCCAGCATCCGCTCGAACATCGAGAAAGCCTCGTGCTTATATTCGTCGATCGGCTTTTTCTGCGCGTAGGCGCGCAGGTGCACGACCTGGCGGAGCGCATCGAGCATCGAAAGATGCTCCTTCCAGTGATGATCGAGCGTCTCCAGGAGGATCGACTTTTCGATCTGCACCCAGACGTCGGCGGGCAGCTCCTTCAGCTTCTCATCGATCTGCGCGTCGGCCAGCGCCTGCAGCCGCTCGACGAACATCTCCGCCTCAACCGCCTCCTCCTTGACCCAATCGTCATAAGGCGGGGCAATCCCGAACACCTTCTCGGTGCGCTGCTTCAGCGCGTCGAGGTCCCATTGCTCGGGATAGGTGTTGGGCGGGATCGATTCGCCGACCACGGCATTCACCGTCTCGGCGCGCATGTCCTCGACCACGTCGCCGACCGTCTCGGCATCCATGATGTCGGCGCGCTGCTCGTAGATCACCTTGCGCTGATCGTTCATGACGTCGTCATATTCGACCACTTGCTTCCGGATATCGTAGTTGCGCGCCTCGACCTTCTTCTGCGCGGTCTCGATCGCCTTGGAGATCCAGGGCGAGATGATCGCCTCGCCATCGGCCAGATTCTTGTTCATCAGCCGCGCGAACATGGTCTGCGGGCCGAAGATGCGCAGCAGATCGTCGTCGAGCGACAGGTAGAAGCGCGACAGGCCCGGATCGCCCTGCCGCCCCGAACGGCCGCGCAGCTGGTTGTCGATGCGCCGGCTCTCGTGCCGCTCGGTGCCGAGCACGAACAGGCCGCCGGCGGCGATCACCTTCTCCTTCTCCTCGGCGACTTCCTTGCGGATCTTCTCCTCCGCCTTGTCGCGGGCCGGGCCGGGCTCCATTTCGCCAAGCTCGTCGTTGATGCGAAACTCCACATTGCCGCCCAGCTGGATGTCGGTGCCGCGGCCGGCCATGTTCGTCGCGATGGTCACGGCGCCAAGCCGCCCCGCCTGCGCCACGATATGCGCCTCCTGCTCGTGATAGCGGGCGTTCAGGACCTCGTGGCGGACCTTCTTCTTCTTGAGATATTCGGACAGCAGCTCGGACTTCTCGATCGAAACGGTGCCGACCAGCACGGGCTGGCCGAGGTCCTGCTTCTCCTTGATTCCGTCGACGATGGCGGCGAACTTGTCTTCCTGGTTCTTGTAGAATTCATCGTCCTCGTCGGTCCGCCGCACCGGCTTGTGGGTGGGGATCGAAACGACGTTCATCTTGTAGATGTCGTAGAATTCCGCCGCCTCGGTCGCGGCCGTGCCGGTCATGCCCGACAGCTTGGGGTACATGCGGAAATAATTCTGGAAGGTGATCGAAGCGAGGGTCTGGTTCTCGGGCTCGATATTGACGCCCTCCTTCGCCTCGACCGCCTGATGCAGGCCTTCCGACCAGCGGCGGCCGTCCATCATCCGGCCGGTGAAGGGATCGATGATGACGATCTTGTCGTCCTTGACGATATAATCGATGTCCCGCTTGAACGCGACGTTCGCCTTCAGCGCCTGATTGAGGTGGTGGACGACCTGGGTGTTCTCGTAATCGTAGAGGTTGGAGCCCTCGAGGAGGCCCTGCGCCTCCAGGTTCCGCTCCATCTTCTCGGTGCCTTCCTCCGTGAGCAGGACGCGCTTGTCCTTCTCGTCATATTCATAGTCGGCCGAGGGCGTCTCCTTCACGATCCGGTCGAGCGCCAGATAGAGTTCGGACTTGTCGTCGGTCGGACCGGAGATGATGAGCGGCGTGCGGGCCTCGTCGACCAGGATCGAATCGACCTCGTCGACGATCCCGAAATTGAAGGGGCGCTGCACCATCTGCGCGCGCTCGTATTTCATGTTGTCGCGCAGGTAATCGAAGCCGAGCTCGTTGTTGGTGCCGTAGGTGATGTCGGCATGATAGGCGTCGCGGCGCTGCTGATCGGTGAGGTTCGGCACGATCACGCCGACGGTGAGCCCGAGGAAGCGGTAGATCTGGCCCATCCAGTCGGCGTCGCGAGCGGCGAGATAGTCGTTCACGGTGACGACGTGGACGCCCTTGCCTTCGAGCGCGTTCAGATAGACGGCGAGCGTCGCGACCAGGGTCTTGCCCTCGCCGGTGCGCATCTCGGCGATTTCGCCGCGGTGAAGGACGACGCCGCCGACCAGCTGCACGTCGTAATGGCGCTGGCCGAGCGTGCGCTTGGCGGCCTCGCGGACCGTGGCGAAGGCTTCGGGGAGGATGTCGTCGAGATCCTCGCCCTCTTCCAGCCGGGCGCGGAAGAGGACGGTCTGGGTCTTGAGCGTCTCGTCGTCCATCGCCTCGATGGAGGCTTCGAGCGCATTGATCCTGTCGACGATCTTCCCGATCTTGCGCACGTAGCGGTCGTTCGAGGATCCGAAAATGGCTTTGGCAAATCCGCCGATCATGGGGAAATCCTGACTGTAGATGAGAAGGCGCCGGCCAGGGGCCGGGCGGAAAATACGCGAATGGGAAGGCCGCCTGAGCGGCCGGGCCTCACTCGATCAGCCGGTCGGTCTCGAGCGGCGCAGCGAGGTCCGGCGCGGCCGTTTCCGCCACGACGGGCGCTTCGGGCTTCGACGCCGCGACCAGGGACGCGGCTGGAACGGCTTTCTGAACCACTGTCTCCGCGACGGTCGCCGCTTCGGCCGGCATCTGCTGATGCGAAACGGGCTCGGCAGCGCGCACGCCGACGAAGGCGCCGGTCAGCGCGTTGAAGACAGCGGAAAGAACGAGAAGGAAGCTCATCGCGCCAGCCACATAGTGGCGCCCGGGCGGAACGTCCATGGGTCAGGGCGCATCGAGATGCGGCGCCAGCGCCGCCTCCAGCTTGCGCAGCGCCATATAGCCATCGAGCCGTGCGACCTCCGCGCCGTCCCGGAAGAGGATGGAGACCGGATAGGTTTCGACCTTCCAGGCGTCGGCGAAGTCGGGATTGGCGTCGACATCGAGCTTGGCGACGGTCAGCGCGTCCTTGTGCGTCGCCGCAAGCGCGCGCAGGCCCGGCGCCATCAGCTTGCAGGGCCCGCACCACGACGTGCCGAAGGCGACGAGGACCGGGCGCGCCGCGCGCAGCACGTCGCGCTCGAAGCTCGCCTCCGTGACGATGCGGACGAAGCCCGCGCCCACTTGCCTGCCCCCTTAGCGGCCGATCAGAGCGCGGCTTCGAGCCAGGCCTGGATGCGGCTCTTGGGCTCGGCGCCGATCTTGGTCGCGGCGGGCTGGCCGTCCTTGAACAGGATCATGGTCGGGATACCGCGCACGCCGTAGCGGCCCGGCGCCTCGGGATTCTCGTCGATGTTGAGCTTGGCGATGGTCACCTGCTCGCCCAATTCCTCGCTGAGCTCCTCGAGCGACGGCCCGATCATCTTGCACGGCCCGCACCATTCCGCCCAGAAATCGACGAGCACGGGCTTGGAAGCGCCCAGCACGTCGGTGGCGAAACTGGCGTCGGTGACTGTGGTGGTGGCCATGAGAATCTCCTGAATTATCTTTCGAAAGGCGATGTAGGATGCCGAACGTTTCGGCTCAACCACCGGACCCAAAATGCGCGTCGAGCAACGCCTCGGGCAACGGATGGAGGACCGGCGCCGCCGTATAGAGCAAGGCGGCCTCGACCGGCCGATCGGGGAAAATGACCCGCAGCGCCGCCCGGTACGCCGCCATTTGCCGCAGATGCGCGACTGGGATTTCCAACAGGGTTTCAGGTGCTTTCCGCCCGGTCTTGAAATCGGCGATCAGGATGCGGTCGTCGCCGACCAGCAGCCGGTCGACCGTTCCGGCGACCACCGTCCCGCCCGGCACCACCGCCGCCACCGGCGCCTCGGCCAGCGCCTCCGGGCCGAACAAGGCGGCGAAGCGGGGATCGTCGACGATCCGGCAGGCATCGTCGATCAGGGCGGCGCGGCGCGCGGGCTCGGCCACGCCTGCCGAACGTTCGAGCCATTGCTCGGCCAGCGCCCGCCTTTGCGCCGACGCGACCCCGGGGAGCCGCTCGAACAGGGCATGGAGCAGCTGCCCCCGCTCCGCGGCGGCGCGCAAAGCGGCGCTCGGCGGCGGATCGGCATAGTCTTCCTCGCCGAGCGACGAGGGCGCGAGCGGCCGCGGCGGCCGCTCCTCGGCGGGGGCGGCGCGGCGCAGCCAATCGGGGACGGCCTGCGGCCTTGCCGCGGGCTTCGCCGGCACTCTTCCGGGAGCTTCAAGAGCACCGAAGCGCATTTCGCGGATCCAGAGCGGCGAATCCCCCCAATCGGCGCCGAGGCCGGCGACGGCATTTTCCACGGCGCGGTACCAGCTGGCCTCCGGCGGACCGTCGCGGTCGCGGACCCCGAGCGCGCCGCCCAGATAGAGCCGTTCCTCGGCGCGGGTCAGCGCGACGTAGAGCAGCCGCCAATGCTCCTCGCGGTCGAGCCGGTCCTGCCGTTCGACCTGCGCGCGCAAGGGCTCGGCCAGCTCGTCCTTCTTCGGGCGGAACACGGGGAGCCTCGTCCCTTCGAGATCGAGCGCGGCCAGCCGGCCGCCCGGCCCGGCCCGATCGGGATCGGCGCAGGCATCGGCGAGGATCACGACCGGCGATTGCAGCCCCTTGGCCCCGTGCACAGTCATCACCCGCACGGCATCGAGCGGCTGCGAAGGATCGCGGACGATCTCGACCTCGCCGCGCGCGAACCAGTCAAGAAAGGCCTGCAGCGAGGCTGCGCCCCCATTTTCGAATTCGAGCGCGCTGGAGAGCAATTCCTCGATCGGATCGCGCGCCTCGGCGCCGAGGCGGCCGAGCAACTTGCGGCGCCCCTCGATCGGACCGGAGAGGATCGTTTCGAAAAACAGATGCGGCGGCGCGTAATCGGCCATGGCCAGGATGTCGTGCAGCCCCGACGGCGCCCGGGCGCGAATGTGCGGCCAGAGCGGCCCCTCGCGCCCGAAGGCGGCTTCGAACAGCTCGTCCTGGCTCCAGCCGAACAGGGGCGAGACGAGGAGCGAGGCGAGGTTGAGATCGTCGAGCGGCTGCGCGGCGAAGCGCGCGGCGGCCAGCAGATCCTGCACGGCGAGCGGCGCGGAGAGCAGCAGCCGGTCCACGCCCGCGACCGGCACCCCCTCGGCGTGGAGCCGGGCGACCAGCAAGGCGGCCAGCTCGCCGCGGCGGCGGACCAGGATCAAAATGTCCTCGGGCCGAAGCGCCCGGCCCCGGCTTTGGACCTGGAAGGGCTCGTCGAGCCACGCCCTCACCTGCCGCGCCAGCCGGCCGGCGTAGCGGCGCGCGGCATCGCCGAGCCAGCCCTCCTCGCCAAGGTCGTCGTCGTCGCCCGCCTCGTCGGTGAAGGGGAACCACAAGGTCACGGAGCCCGGCCGGTTCGTGTGATGGATTTCGTGCGGGTGGGGCCGGCGCGGCAAGCCGAACCGTTCGTACCCGATCTCGTCGATGACCCGGTCCACCACCGCCAGGACCGGCGGCGCCGAACGGAAGCTCAGGTTCATCGAAAGATCGAGAAAATCGCGCTCGACGCCGGCCGCTTCTCTTGCGAACCATGCCCGCGCCGTGTTGAAGCTCTCTGGATCGGTGCCCTGGAAGCCGAAGATCGCCTGCTTGTAGTCGCCCACCGTGAAGATCGTCCGGTGCGCCCGCGACGCGCCTTCTCCGGCGAAATATTCGAGCGCGAGGGCGCGGACGATATTCCACTGCCGTTCGTTCGTGTCCTGCGCCTCGTCGACCAGGATATGATCGGTCCGCCGGTCGAGCTTGAAGCGCACCCAATCGCCCATGCCGGGCTTCAGCAGCAACTGCTCGGCCTCGCGGATCAGATCGTCGAAATCCACCGCGCCCGCGGCCCGCTTGGCGCGGGCATAGGCGCCGGCGAAGCTCTGCCCGGCGCGCAGCCCCGCCGCCAGCGACGCGACCAGCCCGGCCAGCTTTTGCATAGTAAGCAAGCGAGAGCAGTCTTCGGCGAGGCGACCGGCCAACGCCTCATAGTCCGGCTCGGCCTTGCGGAGCCCGGTGGCGACCTTGCGGGGGTCGCCCGTCTTGGTGAGCACGATCCCGGCCAGTGCATCCAATGAGCCGGCCCGCTCCGCGCCGCCCCGTGCCAGCCAGGCGCCCAGCGCGTCGCAGGCGGCAAGGCCGGTCGCCGTGCCCCAGGCGCGATTGGCGGCGGCGATCGCGTCGAGCAGGCCAGGATCGAATCCCTCGCATTCGCGCGCCAGGAGCTCGCCGATATCGCCGAGCGGCAGGCCGAAGATCAGCCGGAGCCGCGCCTCGACCCCCGCGCGCGGGCCGAGCGCGGCCATCCCCTCCGGGGCCCCGGCGCACGCCATCAGGAAACGCTCGGCGCCGGTCTCGCCCAGCCGCAGGCTCAGCGCCTGCAGATCGCGGATCAGGCCGAGATCGCCCTCCTGCTCGGCGCGAACCAGGAGGTCGGCCAGCGTGGAGCGAACCAGCAATTGCTCCCCGCGCCCCTCCAGCGGCGTGAAGCCGGGAGTGAGCCCCGCTTCGGACGGAAAGGCGGCGAGCAGGCTCTGTGCGAAAGCGTGGATGGTCTGGATGCGAAGGCCGCCGCCCGGCGCTTCGAGCACCCGGGCGAAAAGGGTGCGGGCACGATCGCGAGCTCCGGGGCCGGGATCCTCGCCGAGCGCCAGCAGCTCCTGCCCCAACAGGCTGTCCTTGAGGCGCACCCAATGGGCCAGCCGGCCATGGATCCGCCCGGCCATCTCCGCCGCGCCCGCCTTGGTGAAGGTGAGGCAGAGGATCGAAGCCGGATCGACCCCGGCGAGCAGCAGCCGCAGCACCCGCGCGGTGAGCACATGCGTCTTTCCCGTCCCCGCCGACGCGGAGAGCGCCGCATGGTCGCGCGGATGCGAGGCGCGAAGCTGGTCGCCTTCGAGGGTGGCGAGCGGGCGGAGGCGATTGGCCACGATCCGCCTTCTGCCCGAGCGCGCCCCGGCAGGCTAGGCGCTAAGCGGCGGCGCGGGGCAATTGCTGTAGCGGACCCGCGCCGCGGGCGAGGTCTTCGCCGCAGAACCGGTCGCCCCCATGCCGACGCGCGCGGGCGGCGGCAGGCCGATGGCGCGGCGGAGCGCGGCGGGATCGGCGGCGGCGCCCGACCTGGCTTTGAAGCGATGGATCGGCGTGCGGGCGATGAAGGTCCGGCCCTCGAATTCGGCGATCACCGCGAGGTCCTGGTGCGGCCGGCAATGCGGGATGTCGCGCGATTCCTCCCAACGGCCGGCGGCGGCTTGCGCCCCGTCCGCCCGGCGAATGCGCACGAAAATCTGCGCCTCGCCCGGATCGTTCGCATAGACGATGCGCCCGCCCGGATAGATGTCGGTGACCTCGGCGAGATGCCCGTCGGGCAGCACGGCCTGCACGGTGGCGCGAATTTCCTCGCCCCAGCGCAACGCCGAAACCGCCAGATTGAGCTTGCCGGCCACCTCCGCCCCCCTTTGAGTCGCGGGCTTAAGGCCGGGCCGCCGGTTTTTCTGTGACTTATGCCACAGTCGGCGGCGTCAGAAGATCCAGGCGCCGGCGACGAACGCCACGGCCACGATCATCCAGTCCCTGGCCTGCATGGTCCTGATGAAATCCATCTCGAATCTCCTCCGGCCTCCATGACCGGTGTATTATCGAGATAATACGCCTCGGCCGAGGTTCAAGGGGCTGCGCCGAACAGGGGCAGGGATTCCGGCGCCAGCGCGCCTTCTATTTCGAGCAGCCTCAGCTTCGTGGCCCGGCCGCCGGGGGCCGAGAAGCCGCCCATCTTGCCGTCGGCGCCGGTGACCCGGTGGCAGGGCACGACGATCGGCCAGGGATTGTGGCCCAGGGCCCGGCCCACCGCGCGGCTACGGCCGCGATCGCCGAGCTTCGCCGCGATCGCGCCGTAGGTCGAGGTCGCCCCGGCGGGGATGGCGAGCGCTTCCCGGTAGACCCCCGCCTCGAAGTCCGAGACCTGGCTGAAATCATAGGGCAGATCGGCGAAATCGTCGCTCGCGCCGCCGAGGAAGGCGGCGATCCGCGCGACGATCGCCGCGATCGCGGGCGGCGGAACGGCCTCGTCCGCGAACGGATAGCGCTTCTGCAGCCGGGCGAGCGCGGCGAGTTCGCTCGCGCCCGGCAGCTGGACGCCGAGCAGGCCCGACGGCCCCCAGGCGATCGCGCAAGTGCCGATCGGGGTTTCGAATTTGGCGAGTCCGGCGCTGCTCATGCGCGGTTCCTAGCCTCCCCGCCGCCCCCGCGCCTCCCATTTCCTGCGCCCGAAGCTCGTGCCGGGACCGCAGCTTCTTGACAGGTGGGCTCCCTCCTATAGTCTGCCGCGATCCAAGAGTGCCGTTCCCCACGCGTGGCTGCCGGGGATCGAGAAGCGCTCCGGTGTCCTTGGGGAGATAAAAATGAAACCCACGCGTAAATTGAGTCGCCGTTCCTTCCTCGGCCGGGTCGCGGGTGGCGCGATCGTCGCCGGCGCTGCTTTGACCGCGGTAAGCGACGGCGCGGCCGCGCTCCAGTGCAGCGACAGCGACAGCGGCCCGAACAGCGATCCGGGTGGGCGTGGACGCAGCTGCGGACGCGGCAATAGCGGCGGTGGCTGCAGCGACAGCGACAGCGGCCCGAACAGCGATCCGGGCGGGCGTGGACGCAGCTGCGGCGGCGGCAGCCGCAGCGGTTGCAGCGACAGCGACAGCGGCTCCTACAGCGATCCGGCCGGTCGCGGGCGCAATTGCGGGCGCCGCGGGGGCTCCGGCATCACCGACCGCGACACCGGCCGCTATGCGGATCCGCCCGGCAACGGCCGCGGGCGCCGCCGCAGCGGCCTGACCGACGGCGATTCGGGCAGCAATGCCGATCCGGCCGGCAATGGCCGCGGCCGGCGGGGCAGGCGTTGTTCGGGCCTCACCGACAGCGACCGGGGCAATTGGGCCGATCCGGCGCGCTGCGGACGCGGCCGTCATCACTGATAGCTAAGCCCCGACCGGGGTTTTCCGAGGGGGACGGCGGCGCGAGTCGCCGTCCTTCTTGCATCCGAGGTCCGAAAAGCTAAGGACGACGTGACCCGATTGCCGGAGCGAGGAACGATGGCCCGCGAACCTGTCCCGAACGACGACGACGATGCCGCCGAGACGGCCCCCGCCAAGGGCGGCGAGCCGAAGGCGGGCGGATCGCGCCGCAACAAGCGCCTGGTGACGGGCGCCGCGATCGGGATCGGTTCGGCCGCTCTGGTTGCGGCCCTGCTCTACGCCAATCGCGCCCGGAAATCCGACAAAAGCTGAGACCTGACGGGCGGGGGTCGAGCGGTCAGGCGCTCTTCGCGAGGCCGAGGATCCGCTCCAGCACCGCCGGATGCAGCGATTGGGTGAACTCGCACGTGTAGCGATAGCCGTCGACCGAAACGATCCGTGCTGGCCAGCCTTCCAGCCCCGGCAGCACGACCCACAAGAGCGAGCCCATCTGCAGCGCCGCGAACGAATCGAACGCAACCGAACGGGTGGTGATCGAGGAGACCTCGATCGACCAGCGCCGGGTTCCCTCGCGCACCCGCGCGGCGAGGTTGAGCTGGACGCCATTCTCGCCGGCCACCGGCTCGGGCGTCGGCGCCGCGGGCGCCGTGGGCTCCCGGCGCGGCGCCAGGGCCTGAAACTCGCTCTTCCGCCGTTCCTTCAACCAGAGCATCAGCTCCTGCCAGCGCAGCTCGGGCAGAAAGGCGATGCCGGCCACATTGTCCTGCGACCAGCGCACCACGCCGTCCACGGGATGCATGCCGTCGAGCGTGACCGTCACCCGGGTCTCGGCCTCAAGCTTGTAGGGAATGTCGACCTTGATGCCGCCCTGCGAGACGTCGCGGGTGGTGACATATTCGGTCCCGTCAGGAGTCTCGATCAACGCGGGCCAGGTGATCTCGACGCGCGGCATGCGGCGGCGCTCGCCGGGCTGGCTGACGATATCCTGCGCGATCAGCGCGAACACATCGACCTTCGCATCGAAGCGCAGGCCGACCTCCGAGCCGTTGCGCCAGGCGACGATCCCGTCGAGCGGCACGCCGTTCATCAGTTCGAGCTCGAGCCGCTCCCCGACCGCGACCTCGTGATCGACATGGAGGATGGCGCCGCCGGCGGAGAGCTTGCGGACCGAGCAGACCTGGCGGATGCTGCCCGATGTGACCGCGCCCGGCCGCAGGGTGTCGCGATCGGCCTCGTCGGGGCCCGCATCGAGCCCCGGCACCTCG
>DATINU010000153.1:0-4638 GCA_035473955.1 Allosphingosinicella sp. | reverse complement strand
CATGGGCCCCACGAGAATTCCAACGGTCCGAATCCGCTCCGCAGCGATGAGAAAGAGCCTGACCCGCGGCGAGTCGCGGACGAGGGTGAGCGCTCGAATCCTACATTGCAAGGCGGCTAGACGTTGCGCCCTTACCCCGTGCCGCCTATCTGGCAGTCGACAGCTCCATCAGCAGCAAGGATCATCATGACCACGTTCGACGATCGCGAGAAGGCCTTCGAGACGATGTATGCCCGCGACCAGGAGATGCAGTTCAAGATCACGGCCCGGCGCAACCGGCTGCTCGGCCACTGGGCGGCGAAGAAGATGGGGCTGACCGAGGCCGAGGCCGAAGCCTATGCCAAGGAGGTGATCCGCTCCGATTTCGAGGAAGCGGGCGATCATGACGTGGTCCGCAAGGTGCTCGGCGATCTCACTTCGGCCGGCGTCGAGATCGACGAGGCGGCGATCCTGCAGGCGCTTGACCACAAGACGGTCGAGGCGCGGCGCCATTTCGTCGAGGCGCAGGGGTAAGAACGATGCCGATGGCGGCCGATGAGATCGAGACGCTGATCCGGGAAGGCATCCCGGATGCCAGGATCGAGCTCGTCGATCTGGCCGGCGACGGCGATCATTACGAGGCGCGGGTGGTGGCGGAGAGCTTTCGCGGCCAGTCGCGGATCGAGCAGCAGAAGCGCGTCTATGCGGCGCTGGGCGGACGGATGGGCACGGTGCTGCACGCATTGAAGCTCAGCACCGCGGTTCCCGAGTAAAGGACGATATCATGACCGACGTCAGCGAGCGTATCGAGACCATTGTAAAGAATGACGACATCGTTCTTTTCATGAAAGGAACGGCGCTCTTCCCGCAATGCGGCTTTTCGAGCCGGGCGGTGTCGATCCTCGATCATCTGGGCGTCAAGTTCGCGACCGTCGACGTCCTCCAGGATCCCGAAGTCCGCCAGGGGATCAAGGACTATTCGGATTGGCCGACCGTCCCTCAGCTCTATGTGAAGGGCGAGTTCGTGGGCGGCTCCGACATCATGATGGAGATGTTCGAGGCCGGCGAGCTTCAGCAGCTGCTCGAAGAAAAACAGGTCGCCCGCGCCTGAGGCGCGTTCCTTCGCATTCGCCTTTGCCAGGAAAAACTTGGGGCGGGAGGCGCGACCGGAAATGTGCGCTCTGCCCGCCCCGGGGAGGTGGAACCATGTGGACGCAATATACTATTCACGGCCCGTGCCAGGCTGTGCCAATGGCGGAAAACCGCGCTTTTCGTGGTTAGCGGATCTTAACCTTCGGCCCGGTGTGTAAAGCCAGCCGACAGGCGGCCATTCATTTCCCGTTCAGCCTTTTGACTACACATGTAATCCCCAAGACTGCAGCGGGGAAGCAAGCATGGCTGAACGGATTTCGGGCGCCGAATATGAGATCATGGAGGTGCTCTGGCGCGATTCGCCGCTGACCGCGGCCGAGGTCGCGGAGCGCGCGCCGGCCGAAAAGGCCTGGAACGTCCGTACCGTGAAGACCTTGCTTGCCCGGCTGCTCGCCAAGGGCGCGCTTGCCCATGAGGAGGAGGGGCGGCGCTATCTCTACCGCCCCGCCGTCGCCCGCGCCGATTATGTCGCCGCGGAATCCGCGCGGCTGATCGATCGGATGTTCGGCGGCAGGGTGACCCCGCTCGTCGCCCAGCTCGCTGCGCGCGGCGAGCTGACGGACGCCGACATCGCCGAGATCGAGGCGCTGCTGAAGGCGCTGAAAGCGTGAGCTGGTTCCTGACGAACATGGCCTGGGCGAGCGTCGCCATGCTGGTCGTGCTGCTCTTCCGCCGGCCGGTCGCCCGGCTGTTCGGCGCCGGCCCGGCTTATGCGCTCTGGCTGCTGCCGGCGCTGAGGCTGGTGGCGCCGCCTCTGCCCAGCTTCGCCGATTTCTCGCCGACCCTGCCGCCGCTGACCTTGATCGTCTCGGTGGAGGACGCCGCGCCGCTGCCGCCTGACGGCGGACCCGGGCAGTGGGTGCCCTTGCTGCTCGCGATCTGGGCCGGCGGCGCGGCCATCTTCATGGCCTGGCAAATCGCAGCTTATCGCCGCTTCGAGCGGCGCCTCGACGCGACCTCGCGCGGCCTCGGCGATCATCGCGGCCTCGGCCTGTTCGAAAGCGAGGCGGTCGATGGGCCGCTGGCGCTAGGGCTGCTGCGCCGCCGGATCGTCGTGCCGGTCGATTTCGAGCGCCGCTATTCGCCCGTTGAGCGCCGCCTCGCGCTCGATCACGAAACGGTCCATCACCGCCGCGGGGATCTGTGGTGGAACCATGTCGGGCTCGTCATTCTTGCCCTCAACTGGTTCAACCCGCTCGCCTGGGCCGCCTGGCGTGCCTTCCGCGCCGACCAGGAGCTGGCCTGCGATGCGGCCGTCACCGCCTCCGCCCTCCCCAGCGAACGCCAGGATTATGCGCGCGCCCTGATCAAATCCGCGAGCCGACCCGGCCTGGTTGCAGCCTGCCCGCTCAATCATGCCGATCAACTGAAACGGAGATTGCAGATGATGAAGACCCACAGGACGAGCCGGCTCCGCCTGCTCGGCGGCGCGGCGGCGGTGACCGCCCTGGTCGCGGTCGGCCTCGCGGCCGGCAGCCCCGGTCTCGCCGCCCAGCAAGGCGAGGCCAAGGAGACGACCAAGACCGAGAATGGCGAGCGCCGCGTCGAGCGGATCATCATCCGCACCGACGGTGGCGGCGACCATGCCGAGCATCGCGCGCATGCGGGAGGCGAGGGCGACCGCGAGGTCCGCCGCGTGATCGTCCATACTCCCGACGGCCATGGCGGCCATGCGGAGGGCGATGCCGATCGGCACCGCATGATGATGATGCACCTTGGCGACGGCGATCACGAGATCGACGCCAATTGCGGCGGCGCCCGGCGCAGCGAGGTCAATGAAGGCGACGGCAACCAGCGCACCCGGATCGTCGTCTGCAACCGGGGCGAGGCCACGCCCGCCCAGCAGGCCGAGCATTTGCAGCGCGCGCGTGAGCGGCTCGCGAACGACAGCGAGCTCAGCGCCGAGCACAGGCAACGCGTGCTCGCCGCGATCGACCGCGAGCTCGCCCGCCTCCGCGGCCAATAGGCGCCCTTCACTTCCATCCCCGGCGATGCCACATGCCGGGGATGGAAGATCGGCCCACCGGCAAGATTGAGCAGGTCGCGCCCCTGGTACGGCGCTTGCTGGCGCCCAATCCGTCCCCATTCACCTATACCGGCACGCAGACCTACATCGTCGGCGCCGGAGAGGTCGCGGTGATCGACCCCGGGCCCGATCTGCCCGAGCATGTCGCCGCGATCCTTGCCGCTCTCGAAGGCGAGCGGGTCGCCGCGATCATGTGCACTCACACCCATCGCGATCACAGCCCGGCCAGCCGGCCGCTGGCCGCGGCGACCGGCGCGCCGATCATTGGGTGCGCCCCGCTCGCGCTCGAGGATGACGGCCCCCGCTCCGACGCCGCCTTCGATTTCGATTATGCGCCCGACCGGGTGCTGGCCGACGGCGAGGCGCTTGGCGGCGACGGCTGGACTTTGCGCGCCGTGGCGACGCCGGGCCACACCTCGAACCATCTCTGCTTCGCGCTGGAGGGGAGCGGCGATCTCTTCACCGGCGATCATGTGATGGGCTGGTCGACCACGGTCGTCTCGCCGCCGGACGGCGACATGGCCGCCTATATGGAGAGCCTGCGCCTCCTGCTCGACCGCGACGATAGGGTCTATCATCCGGCCCACGGTCCTGCCGTGGAGAAGCCCAAATCCCATGTCCGCGCGTTGATCGCGCACCGCAGGATGCGCGAGAAGCAGATCCTGAACCGGCTGGCGGCGGGGGAGGGCCATATCCCGGCGATGGTCGAGACCATGTATGTCGGCACCGACAAGCGCCTCTATCCCGCCGCCGGGCGTTCGGTGCTCGCGCATCTCAACGATCTGGCGGGACGCGGGCTGGTGCGGCAGGAGGGCGAGACATGGACCTTGGCCGCCTGAGGAAGCTGCCGCTCTGGCTGCCGCCGCTGATCGCGTTGCTGATCGGCGCGGGGCTCGGCCTGCTGCTGCGGCCGTCGACCGAGCGCGCCACGGCCGATCCGATGACGCTCGCCGACGCCACCCTGATCTCGGTCCGCGAGCAAGGCCGCCTCACGCTCTTCACCGCCCGCTTCGTCGCGGTGGTGACGGCGAGCGAGGAGCGGCTCGGCATGACCGCCCGCAAGACTTTGATCATGCCCGGCATGGTCCGCTATGGCGTCGATCTGAGCCGCCTGCGCCGCGAGCATCTCGCCTGGGACGAGACGACGCGGACGCTGACCGTGACGCTCCCACCCCTTGAAATTTCCGGCCCGACCATCGATTTCAGCAGCGTTCAGGAATATTCGGAAGGCGGCCTCGTCATGGCGCTCACCGATGCCGAACGGACGCTCGATCAGGCCAACTCCCGGAGCGCCCAGGATGAACTGATGCGGCAGGCGCGGGAACGGACTCCGACGCGGCTGGCGCGAGACGCGGCGATGCGGGCCGTGGCGCGAAGTTTCGCCATGCCGCTCAGGGCCGCGGGGATCGATGCCAGCGTGAGCGTGAGATTCCTGGATCCGTCGGGCCGCGAGGAAGCGAGTTTCCTTGATCGCCCGCGCC
>DATINU010000152.1:0-2749 GCA_035473955.1 Allosphingosinicella sp. | reverse complement strand
CGCGCACGACGGGGATATCGACGAGCCGGTGGCGAACGTCACCGGCACGTTCATGTTCACCGCGTGACTCATTCGCGCCGCGCGGTGACCTCGGCGGAGACGAGCCCGAGCGGATCGGACAGCGAACCCGTCAGCCGGTCGTCGCCGGCCCGCTGGAGCGTGATATCGTCCGGCATATAGCCTTGGGGCCCTGAGACGATTTCGACGTCGTGGCAGGCGATCCGGATCGGCGCGTTGCCGCTGATCGAACAATTCTGGCGCACCGACTGGCGGCCCATCGAAGTCATCGCATCGAGTTCGAGCCGTGCCGTCGCGCCGGTGGCCGTCAGCACGCCCTCATAGGGCGTGCCGTTCAAATTCCATGAAATCCGCCAGCGGCCGTCGATATTGGCGGCGGCCTCGGTGGCTGGCGGCACCGGCGCCGCAGCGGCGTTCGACGGCACCGCTTCCCCGGGCACGCCGGGCGCCGGCTGCTGCCGGAGCAAGAGGAAAACGGTGACAGCGAGCAAGGCAACGGCGAAAATCCCCGCGAGCAGCCAGGGCAGCTTCGACGGGCTCGTCGGCGACGACGGTGGCGGCTCGGCCGGCCGGTCCGGAACGGGGCTCTCCAGCGAGCTGCCGACGAGGTCGATCGCGCGCAGCAACTCGTCGAAGGCGGGCGGGCGGCCGTTGCCGTTCCAGCCAGCCAAGTCGATCGCCTGGATCTGGCGGAAGCCGAGTGGCGCCGTGGCCTGATCGAGCAGCAACGGAATGAGCCGGCCGCGGTCGCGGCCCTCCGCCGCTTCGTCCTTGACCCAGTGCGACACCACCGAGGCGTTCGACCAGGCAACCAGCACCACGGCAGCAGCCGAGAGTTCCCGCGCGATCTCGGCCGAGAAATCGGAGCCGCCGGCGATCCGCCGATCCCACCAGACGCTATGGCCGGCGCGCTCAAGCAGGGTCGCGAGCGGTTCGACCAGGTGGCGATCTTCGCGCGAATAGCTGAGGAAGAGCCGGGCCATATATCAGGCCGCGCCGCGGCGCTCCTCGGCCTTGCGCAACACCTCGTAGCTCGCCTGGATCGCCTGGAAGCGCGCGGCGGCCTCATTGTCGCCCGGCATCACGTCCGGATGATTGGCCTTGGCGAGGCGGCGCCAGGAGGCGCGGACCGCCTCGAAGTCGGCGTCGGCCTCCAGCTCCAGCACGTCCAGGGCGCGCATCTCGTCGCGCGAACGGGAGCCGTCGCCGGGGCCGCCCCAGCCATAATGATTGGCGCTGGCGAAGGCGTCGGCCCCCTGCCGCTCGTTCGCCTCGCGCGTGGCGGCCTCCTCGGCGGTCAGGCCTTCGAAATAATTCCAGTTGCGATTGTATTCGGCGGCGTGGCGCTCACAGAAATACCAGCGCTCGGGGCTGTTCGGCGATTTCGGCGCGGGCCGGTCCCCCGGCTCGTCGCAACCGTGCCGGTCGCAATGGCGCACCGGCTCGGCATCGCGGGCGGCGCCGTAAGCCCGCCAGCGGGGAAAGCCCCAATCGTTCGATCTTTTCGCTTTGGCCATAGATACCGCCCACTTAGCGATGCCGGGGCGTTCACGCCACCTCGCGGAAAAGATAATGCCAGAGGGTCTGTAAGCCGGGTTCTGTCCACGCGTTCCAGGAAGCCTGGGCGGCGCTGTGCGGCCATTCCTCTAGGAGACGGATCGCTCCGCCCCTCAAGCAACCAACCCGGGCGACGAGCGGGAACACGCTCATCTGCCGCCCCTATTCGGTCTTGCTCCCGGTGGGGTTTGCCGTGCCGCCGCCGTTACCGGAAGCGCGGTGGGCTCTTACCCCGCCCTTTCGACCTTGCCGGACCGAGGCCCGGTGGACTGTTTTCTGTGGCACTTTCCCTGGGGTCGCCCCCGCCGGCCGTTAACCGGCACCGTCATTCCATGGAGCCCGGACTTTCCTCGCCTCACCGAAGTGAGCCGCGGCCGCCCAACCCTCTGGCAGGCGCCTATATAGACCGTCCGCGCTCGCGGTCCAAGAGCAGCTGGAGGAGGATCGCGCGGCACTCGCCGTCGATCGTGCCGTCGAGCAGCTCCGGGCGGAAGCGGCGCTGGAAGGCGACCGTGGCGGCGAGCGGATCGCGCACGTCGTAGCCCCAGCGCTCGAGCGCGAGCAGGAAGCCGCCATCGGTCCAGTGCGGATCGACCAGGCTCTGCCGCGGGCGCGGAATGGCGAGGCCGAGGCGGGCGAGCCGCTCCCAATCGAACAGCTCGCCGGGATCCTCCTTGCGGGTCGGGGCGATGTCGGAATGGCCGACCACGTTGGCGGGCGCGATATTGTAGCGGCGGACGATGGCGGCGAGCAGCGGCAGCAACGCCTCCATCTGCTCTTCCGGGAAAGGCCGATAGCCGAATTCATGACCCGGATTGACGATCTCGATGCCGATGCTGGCGCTGTTCAGCATCTGCATCCCTCGCCAGTAGGAGCGGCCGGCATGCCAGGCGCGCTTGTCCTCGGGCACCAGACGCAACACCTGGCCGTCCTCGGCGATGACATAATGGGCGGAGACCCTGGCCTCCGGATCGCGCAGGCGGGCGATGGCGGAGGCCGCGTCCTGCATCCCGGTATAATGGAGCACGGCGATCGAGATCGGCTGATCGCGCTCGTCGAAATTGGGCGACGGGGCCTCGATGATCTGCTCGTCCACGCCCCTTTACCGCGCCAAAACGGGCGCGCGTCAAGCCGGTTCAGGCGACGCGGCTCTGGCGCGCGGCCTGCGGCGGGG
>DATINU010000151.1:0-2778 GCA_035473955.1 Allosphingosinicella sp. | reverse complement strand
AATAGAAGCCAACATGTGTTGGGTCCGGTTCGCTGCTGGGTTGCACACCGATGCCGTCGAATAGGATTTCGCTGGGCAACCGCGATTGTGAAGCGCAGATAAAAATGCGCCTCCGGCGCTGCGGCAGGCCGAATTCCCGGGTGTCTAAAATCCTATAGGCCCACTTGTACCCGCGAGATTGCAGCGCTTCGGTAACGTAGTGAATGGCCCGCCCCTTTTGAAGGCTCAGAGCAAAGGCGACGTTCTCCAAAACGATGGTGTCGGGCTTAGTTGGACTTGCATCGATGAGACGGAAGAACTCGCCTATCAGCCCGGATTGTTGCCCGGAGATTCCAGCGGTGCGGCCAGCTTGACTTAGGTCTTGGCAGGGCCATCCCGCCACCACGATATCGCACTCGGGAAGAGCTTTCAGCTGGCAAATATCGGCGATAACATCGATGCCGGGAAAACGCTCTGTCAGGACTGAGCTGGCTGCAGGATCAATCTCACACATAAGAGAGGTCGCGAGTGGTAACCCACTGAAACCGGCTTCAAATCCGCCGATTCCAGAAAACAAGCTCACCACACGCTGTACCATTTATCGACCCCCGAATTGGCGCCCATAACAGAAGAGGATCAAAATCTCGAGGAAAAACCGCCGGGTTCCATGCGCCTTCGCCTCAGACCATCCATATCTATCCTGCCCGATGAACGCCCCGCCGATTTGCCCCGGAGCATCCGCCCCTCCTGACTTGACGGCCCCTAGAGCGGCTCAGGACCTGCCTGGGGGCTTTTCTTTCGCTTGGGCCGCCGCCCCGCCTCGGCGGTGGCCGCCTGGCTTCGTTCGGCTTCCACCTGCTTGATGGCCTCGGCTGTCCGCTCGGCATCGGGCGGGGTGAAGCGGGGTTTTGGGGTGCGTTTCTTGTAGGGCTTGCGGGGTTTGGGCTCGGGCTTTGCCGGGAGAGGCGTAGGTGGAAGGAGGCCGTCACGAACTGAATTCGTGACGTCAGTCCTGTCGCCTTCGGCGCAGGCTGGCCGACCGGGCCCGTCTCTTCGCCTAAGTGCGGCGTCGCTGCGCGTTGGCGCCTTAGGCTCGGCGTATGACCCATGGGAAGGTGGACAGTGCCCCGCACTGTCCAGCGATGTCTGGGAGACATTGCGACCTTCCCATTCCCAATTCCTCCAATCGAGCCGGGGGTCGTCGGGGTCCGGTTCGGGTTTGGGCAGGACATTCTGCGCGGCGATCTCGGCCCGGACCTCAGCGCGGCTGGCCTCGGCTTCGGCTTCCCATTCTTCCGGCGTCATTGCCGCTTTCCGCGCTTCGATACCGGCGGCGACTTCGTCGATCTCGGCGGCGTTGCCGCCTTCGCCGAGATTCTGCCAGCTGTGCTCGCCCTCGGGCTTGTATTCGACCCAATCGTCTTCGACGCCGGGTTCGAGCTGGCCGAGATAGCCATTCGTCTCCGCGACGCCGATATAGCAGCGTTCGGGGTCTTCGCCGGGCTCGGCTTCGAGCGCGCGGCGGCGTTCGGCGCAGGCTTCGAGACTGCGGTAGATTTCGGCTTGGGCCTCGGGGTCGAGCTCGACGCCTTCGAAGGCGGTGATGGCGTTCGCCGCGGACTCGTCCGCGGCGAGCTGGCTTTGGGCGGCGGGGCCGCCGGTGATGATTGTTTGACCGTGGTGGTGCTGGCCTCGGCCCCAGCGGCCGTCCCCGGCAGACCCTCACCCCGACCCTCTCCCGCAAGCGGGAGAGGAGGATTGGCGGCGGCGGCGGCGGCGGTGGCCCTCGTGCTGAAATAGTTGATCGTGGTTTTGCGCCCCTGCGCGTCCTGGCCATAGTGGCGGAGGATGAACATGAGGAGGCGGTCGTTCTTCTTGCGGCGGAAGCCCATCAGCTTGCCCGCGACGAAGACCGGGATCAGCTCGCCGTTCAGGGCGCGGTCGAAGGCCTCGTCCTTGCAGACCTGCAGGCCGAGCGTCTGGGCGGCGTCCCAGGCGGCGCGGAAGCCCTCGGCGCCGGGCTGGCGGCGGAGCTGGTAGGCGCCGTCCTTCGACATGTTGACCATGCGGGCGGCGATCGCGACGCAGCCGGTGTCGGCGAGCGCGGCGATGAAATAGCGCTGGCGTTCGGGCGTCCAGCCGTCGTGGCGGGGCTGCTTGCGGGGGACGGGGGTGAAATCGGGGAGGGCGGTCTTGGGCACGCTCTGGTGGGCGATTGATTTGCTGACCATCGGCTTGGGCTCCTTCGCGAAAGGAGCGGACCAACAATAGGGCGAAATCCTACATTGCAAGAGTGGGGGCGGGCGGGGCCGCCACGGCACCATCGTGCCGTGACGTCGGTCCTGTCGACCTGTAGGTCGCAGGCCGTCCGGCCGGATCCGTCTCTCGCTCGTGTCCGGCGGCGCTGCGCGCCGGCGGGCTCTCGCTCGGCGGCTCGGCGTTGCCTTTCCGGCCTAAAGCGCCCAAGGCTGGCTCAAGGGCGTTCGCGCCCCACACCTCCCGATAAGGAATTGGCGATGGCGACGACGTCCGAGGAATATCTGGCGAAGGCGGACGCGGCCTCCGCCGAGCTCGCGGCCGCGACCAGCGAGGCGGAGCGGGCGCGGCTCAGGCGCGCGATCGGCGTCTATCGCCGGCTCTCCACCCACGGCGCCGAGGCCGCGGAGCGCGCGGCGATGGCGCCGCCGCCCCGGATCAAGCCCGAAAAGCCGAGCGGCACGCCCGAGCGCACCATCCCGAACTATTTCAAGCTCTAGGCACGGGGGCGGCTCAGCCCCGGTTCACCCGGGCGGGCGGCTG
>DATINU010000150.1:0-7063 GCA_035473955.1 Allosphingosinicella sp. | reverse complement strand
GATATGTGACCAAGCCTCCGGGTCAGTTCGCGAGGCAAGTGGTTGCAGGCACAATATCCCACTCGGGAGCAGGACATTGTTGAGCAGATCCTCGATGTGCCAATCCCAATCATCAGCTGACCAGCCCGCACCATACCCAATGTCGAGTGCGGTAATAAGGTCAAACCTGCCTTCAAATCGTATCGGCTCCTTTTTCTTCACATCAAGCACGGCAAATGGGATACCGAGGATCGCGCGCAGATCGTCGAACAAGTGCGATTTGCCATCCATGCTGGACGGTGGCCATGTTAAGTCAGTCGCCAGAACACCGTGGCCAAGTGCCCTTGCGAGATAGAGCACGTGTGCGGGCCCACTGCCGAGATCAAGAATCGACCGTTTTCGATCGTCCAATAACTCAAGCATCCGCACAACGTTGAATTTGGAAATGAGAAATCCCGGTGCATCCAAATACTTAATGTGGCCCGGCACTTCATATCGTCCGGGAAGGTGCGCCCGCTGAATTCTCGCGTAGCTCTCGTTTGGAATAGCTTCCTTGAAAGCTCGCAAAATTTCAATCAAACTAGAGGCTGGGGGTAGGCGTACCTGCGAGGTCAATCGCCTCGAAAAATCCGCGATGGCCAAATCAATGCTGGTGTGCAGGGCACCAAATACACCCTGATAATGTTCCGCAGACAGGGTGGGAGCGGCGAACGGCGCAACAACTGAATCTCTCACTATGGGTAATGTCATCGGTTTCATAAGACGGTTCCGGCTCGAGAAGAATCCGCTGCGCATCCTCGACAGCAAGCAGCATCAGGATTTCCCGGTGGTCGACAGCGCTCCCGTGATTGACGACTTCCTGACCCAGGAAGCCGCCGACATCTTCGGCGCCGTGACCGCGGGACTCGACCGGATAGGCGTCAAATGGACGCGCGACGCCCGGCTGGTCCGGGGCCTCGATTATTATCGCCACACCACTTTCGAATATGTCACGACCGAGCTTGGCGCGCAGGCGCAGGTCGTGGGCGGCGGGCGCTATGATGGGCTCATCGAAAGCATGGGCGGGCCCTCCACCCCGGCGGTTGGCTGGGCGGCGGGGATCGAGCGCATGGCGATGCTGCTCGACCCGGCCGAGCCGCGCGGCATCGACGCCGCGATCGTGCCGATGGGCGAGGCGGCCCAAGCCGAGGCCCTCCGCGTCATCGCCGAGCTTCGCGCGGCAGGCCTAATCTGCGATATGGCCTTCCGGGGCAACTTCAAAAAGCGATTGTCCAAGGCCGATGCGAGTGGTGCTCGGTTTGCAGTCATCATGGGCGATGATGAGCTTTCCCGCGGTGAGGTTGCGGTAAAGGATCTGGGGAGCGGTGTTCAATTGAACTATCCACTCGCCGATTTGGTCAGGGCGCTGCGACCAGCATGACCCGGATCCCCGCCGAGCGGATCGCGGCGATCGAGGCGCGCAAGGAGGAACTGCAGGCTGCGATGTCGGCGCCCGATTTGGTGCCCGACGTCTTCGTGAGGCTTTCCAAGGATTATGCAGAGATCCTGCCGGTCGCCGAGGCGGCGCGCGAGCTCCGGCGCCTGCGCGCCGAGATGGAGGTGGTCGGCGGGATGCTCGACGACGCTTCGCCCGAGATCCGCGAGATGGCGCAGGAGGAGATGGCGTCGCTGCAGGCGCAGTTGCCCGAGGCGGAGCGGGCGCTGGCGCTCAAGCTGCTGCCGCGCGATGCCGCCGACGACCGTTCGGCGATGCTCGAAATCCGCGCCGGCACGGGCGGCGACGAGGCGGCCCTGTTCGGCGGCGATCTGCTGCGCATGTACCAACGTTATGCCGATGCAAAGGGTTGGAAGTTCGAACTGATCTCGGCCAACGCCAACGAACTTGGCGGCTACAAGGAGGCGATCGTTTCGATAGCCGGCAATGGCGTGTTCGCGCGACTGAAGTTCGAGAGCGGCGTGCACCGGGTGCAGCGTGTCCCCGTCACCGAGAGTGGCGGCCGCATCCACACTTCGGCGGCGACCGTTGCGGTGCTGCCCGAGGCGGAAGAGGTCGACGTCCAGATCAACGACGCCGATCTCAGGATCGATGTCTACCGCTCGTCCGGCCCAGGCGGCCAATCGGTCAACACCACCGACAGCGCGGTGCGGATCACCCACCTCCCCACCGGTCTCGTCGTCATCCAGCAGGACGAGAAATCGCAGCACAAGAACAAGGCCAAGGCGCTGAAGGTGCTCCGCACCCGCCTCTACGAGCAGGAGCGCGAGCGCATGGCTTCCGAACGCGCCGGCGCCCGCAAATCGATGGTCGGCTCCGGCGACCGCTCCGAACGCATCCGCACCTATAATTTCCCGCAAGGCCGGGTCACCGATCACCGGATCAATCTCACCCTCCACCGCCTCCCCGAAATCCTCGAAGGCCAATTGGACGAACTGATCGGCGCCCTCGTCGCCGAGGACGAGGCTGAGCGGCTGGGGAGCCTCGATGAGAGTGCGTGAAGCGCTCGCAGCGGCCGCGGCGCGGCTGCCGGGCGAGACGCCGCGGCTCGATGCCGACCTGCTGATGGCGCACGCGCTGGACGCTTCCCGGGAAGAGATGCTGCTGCAGCATACCGACGCCGAAGCGCCGGCCGCGTTCAACGCTTTGATCGAGCGGCGCCTCGCGCACGAGCCGGTCGCCTACATCACCGGCCGCAAGGCCTTTTGGACGATCGAGCTCGCGGTCGGCCCCGGCGTACTGATCCCCCGGCCGGACAGCGAAACGCTGCTCGAGGCGGCGGTCGCGCATTTCGGCGCCGGCGGCCCCGGGCGTATTCTCGATCTCGGCACCGGCCCCGGCACCCTGCTGCTCGCCGCGCTCGACCAATGGCCCGGCGCGAGCGGGATCGGCGTGGATGCGTCCGAAGCGGCGCTCGCCTGGGCGCGGCGCAACGCCCGGCCCCGCGCCGAATTTCGGCTCGGCGACTGGGGCGAGGGGCTGGAGGAGTGCTTCGACCTCGTCCTTTGCAACCCGCCTTATGTCGAAGCCGATGCTGTCCTGATGCCCGACGTCGCCGCCTGGGAGCCCGCCGCCGCCCTCTATGCCGGCGCCGACGGCCTCGACGCCTATCGCATCCTCGTGCCGCAACTCCGCGCCCTGCTCGCGCCGGGCGGGATCGCCTGTCTCGAAGTGGGCGCCGGCCAGGCGAATGCGGTGCACGCACTCTTCGCGGCGGAGGGTTTCACGATAGAGTCACGCAACGACCTCAAAGGGGTGGAAAGGTGCCTCGTCGTCACGGCCTGATCCGAATCAACGCTTTTTTACTTGGATTTGGCTGCTGTGCCGCTTAAATAGGGCGCAGGGACGGGGCCACCCACAGCAGAGGATGCGTGAAGGGCCTGACGTCGCCGACCCCCGATGGCTTGGTCGCTTGCGAAGAGGCGGTTTCGGAGAGGTGGCAGGAGCCGCGTTGCGGCCCCTCGCCCCGGGGTTGCGCAGATTGAGCGGCCGGGAAGGGCCCGGCCGGTTGGGGCTTGAATGAATCACCCTTGGTAAGGAACATCGTTTGATCAACAATCGTCAGGGCGGCCGCAGGCGCGGCCGCGGCGGTGGCGGCCCCGGTGGCCGTCCGCAGGGCAGCAATCCCGGGCCCGGCAACCGCCAGGACAATCGCCAGCGCGGCAACGCCGCCCAGCTGCTCGAAAAATATAAGGGCCTGGCGCGCGACGCGCAGATGCAGGGCGATCGGGTGCAGACCGAAACTTTCCTGCAATATGCCGATCATTATTTCCGCGTGCTCAACGAGAATCGCGCCCGCTTCGAGGAGCAGCGTCCCCGCCAGCGCGAGGATTATGACGACGAGGGCGAGGACCTCCGCCAGGACGCCGAAGGCGCCGATGACGGCGAGCAGGAGGACCGCGAGGAAATCCGCCGCGAGGAAATCCGCCGCGAGGAGCCGCGCCGCGAGCGCGCGCCCCGCGAGGACCGGCCCGAGCGCAACGGCGAATATCGCGCTCGCCGCGGCCGCCCGCCGCGCGACGAGGCCGAGGAGGATGGCGACGGCGATCAGATCGCGCTCGACGTGCTGCCGCCCGCTATCTCCGCCGCCAACGAGACGGCCGAGGACGAGCCCGTGCCGCCGCCCCGCGCCCGCCGCGCCCGCCGTCCGCGCGACACCGACGAGGATATCGCGCCCGCGGCCTGAGCCCCGCGTTTGTTCATTGACCATCAAGCAGCGCTGTAGGACGTTCTCTTTCGAAGAAAGGGGACGTCCCATGCGTTTCATGCTGCTGCTTTCGACGATGCTGGCTTCGGCGCCGGCGCTGGCCCAGATCAGCGCCGAAATCCCGCCGCCTTCGCAGACCGCGCAGGGCGACGTCTCGGTCACCATCTACAACAACAATCTCGCGTTGGTGCAGGACACGCGCCAGCTCGCGATCAATCCGGGCCGCAACCGGCTCGAATTTCCCGACGTCTCCGCCCAGATCCGTTCCGAAACGGTGACCCTCACCGGCCAGGGCTTCGGCATCATCGAGCAGAATTTCGATTTCGATCTGCTTTCGCCCCAGGCCCTGATGCAGAAGGCGGTCGGCGAGACCGTCACCCTGGTCCGCACCAACCCCGCCACGGGCGGCGAAATGCGCGAGCGGGCGCGGATCCTCGCCGCCAATGGCGGGGTCGTCATGCAGATCGGCGAGCGGATCGAGGTCCTCCGCGACGACGGCCTGCCGGTGCGCGTGATCTTCGATCGCGTGCCGGAAAATCTGCGCGCCCGCCCGACCCTTTCAGTTACCGTCCAGGGCGAGAGCGGCGGCCGCCGGCCGCTGACGCTCACCTATCTGACGCCGGGGCTCGGCTGGTCGGCCGATTATGTCGCCCTGTTCGACGACGCGGCGGAGCGGATGGACGTGCAGGGCTGGATCACGCTGACCAACAATAGCGGCACGCCCTATGTGAACGCCAACACCCTGCTGGTCGCCGGCGCGGTCGGCCAGGTCAACGTGTCCAGCGGCCCCCCCTACGCGCCCCAGCAGGCGGGCAATCTCCGCCAGGCCGGCACGGAGAGCGCGAACCGCGAGCGGCTCGGGGATTTCTACCTCTATCCGCTGCCCGAGCGCACGACGATCGCCAATCGCCAGACCAAGCAGGTGAGCTTCCTTGACGTCCACGGCGCCCCGGCGCTGCGCACCTACGAATTCTACAATGGCTGGCTCGGCACCCAGACCGAGGCACAGAGCGCCACCACGGTGCTGCGCTTTTCGACTTCGCGCGATCAGGGGCTTGGCGACGCGCTGCCGGCGGGCACGGTGCGCGTCTATCAGCGCGATGCGCGCGGCACGCCGCAATTCATCGGCGAAAGCGCGATCGGCCACACCCCGATGGGCTCCGAGCTCGGTCTCGCCACCGGCCAGGCCTTCGACGTGAAGGTGCAGCCGGTGGTCGAGGGCCGCGACCGCATCACCGCGGACAAGTGGCGCGAAAATGCGCGCTACCGGATCAGCACCATCGACCGCGAGATCATTGCGACCCGCGAGGACCGGGAGGAGATCGTCTATTACGAGACCCGGATGCGCTACACGGTGACCAATGCCCGCCCGGTGCCGGTGACGGTCAACGTCTATCAGTCGGGCCTCGACAATGGCTGGCATGACACGCGCATCGTCGCCGAAAGCGTGCAAAGCGAGCGGCTCTCGTCCGATCGCATCCTCTGGCGGGTGCAGGTGCCCGCCAACGGCACGACCGTGGTGAACGCGACCGTCCAGACCCGGTATTAGGCCTGGTGGGGCACGGCCGCCTCAGCCTCGCCCTCTGGGCCGCCTGCGCTCCGGCGGCGGCGGCGGCGCAGGCGGTCGTCACCTCGCCGGGCCCGGAGCGGGTCGCGGTCACCGTCTATCGCGACCCGGATCGAGGCGCCGACGAAGCCTTCAGCCTCGAATGGCTGAACGGGTTCGCGCTGATCAGCGAGACCCGCCGGGTCGTCCTGCCCGCGGGCGAGGCCGAACTCCGCTTTGAAGGCGTGGCCGGCGGCATCATCCCGCAAAGCGCGATCGTCACCGGCCTTCCGGGCGGCACCGTCGAGCGCAACCGCGACGCCTATCTGCTCTCGCCCGAAAGCCTGCTCGATCGCTCGCTCGGCCGCCGCGTCCACCTGCGCCGCACCGTGCACGCGACCGGCCGGGTGACCGAGACGGATGCGGTGGTGCTGAGCGGCGCTGACGGCGCGGTGGTGGTGCGGACGCCCGAGGGCGCCGAGGCGCTGCGCTGCACCGGGCTGAATGAGCAGCTCGTCTATTCCGGGGTGCCGTCCGGCCTCTCCGCCCGTCCCACGCTTTCGGTGCGCAGCCGCGCGGCGGAGCCGGTGACCGCGACGGTGACCCTGTCCTACCTCGCCAGCGGCTTCGACTGGCAGGCCAATTATATCGCCAATCTGTCCGACGACGGCGAACGGGTCGATTTGTTCGCCTGGCTGACCATGGCCAATGGCGACGAAACCGGCTTCGCCAATGCCGAAACCCAGGCCGTCGCCGGCCGGCTCAATCGGGAGGAGGGCGAAGCAGGGAATGAGAACGAGAATGACGGCGACGGCGCGCTCGTTTTGCAATGCTGGCCGTCCGGCACGACCAGCGATTTCACGCTTCCCGATTTGACCGCCGGTGCGCCGGTGGTGAACGTCCCTTCGGAAGAGATCCGGCTGCAGGGTACGACGCAAACCGAGGATCTGATCAACGCGCTTCCCCAGGCCTTTGCCGGCATGCGCGCGCGCCAGGAAGAATTGGGCGATCTCAAGCTCTACCGCATTCCCGAGCCGGTCACCGTCGCCGCGCGCAGCCAGAAGCAGGTCGCCTTCCTCGTGCAGCCGGGCGTGCTGATCCGCTTCGCCTATCGCCACCGGCTCGACGCCGACGCCGTGGGCCAGGTCGAGCCGCCGCTCCGGCTGCTGCGGACCCGCAACCGCCGCGAGGACGGGCTCGGCCTGCCGCTCCCGGCCGGCACGGTGCAACTGTTCGCCGAGGGCGCCGGGCGGCCCATCCTTCTCGGCGAGGGCGCGCTGGGCGACTATGCGGTCAACGAGGATGTCGAGATCGAACTCGGCGGGGCGATCGCCGT
>DATINU010000149.1:0-4491 GCA_035473955.1 Allosphingosinicella sp. | reverse complement strand
GGTCGAGCCGCCCCACCGGCATCACCCGCGGCAGGCCCTTGGGCAGGCGATCATAGATGGTCGGCCGGCCCTTCGGGTCGCGCTCGGTGGTGAGCAGGCCTGCGGGCTTGTGGTAGCGGAACAGGCGGGCGGGGGCGGGCTCGCTCACCGGCTTGCCGTCGACGGTGACGCCGTGGAGCGAGGTCAGCAGAGTCGCGGGCTTTTCGACCTTCACGCCGCCGACCGCGATCCGGCCTTCTTCGATCATCCGCTCGATCTCGCGCCGCGAGGCGATGCCCGCGCGGGCGAGCAATTTGGCGATGCGCTGGGATTCTTTGGGCGGTTCCTGGGCCATGATGTTCCGGTCTCGGGCGATATGAAGCGAAATTGCGCCAAGGCGATTGCCAGCGGCGGCACGACTCCCCAGATTGCTCGTTAGGCGAGGACCAACCGGGAGGGGTGCGCCCTAAATGATCTTCGGCAAGCGCGAAAGGCGGATCCGCCGTATCCTGATCGTCGAGGACGAGCCTTTGGTCGCGTTCGACAACGAAATGATGCTGCAGGACGCCGGTTACGAGGTGGTCGCGACGGTCGACAGCTTCGCCGACGCGGCCGAGGCGATCGAGGCGCACGAAATCGATCTGGTGCTGACCGACTTGAATCTCAGCGGCGAGGGCGACGGCACCGATGTCGCGCGCGCCGCGGCGGCGAAGGACATCCCTGTCCTGTTCGTCACCGGCAATTGCACCGAGGCCGCACAGGGCCTGGCGCTCGGTTGCCTCACCAAGCCTTATTCCGAGCGCGCGCTGCTGAACGCGCTGCGGGCGATCGACGATCACCTGCAGGGCAACAAGGTGAAGAAGCTGCCCGAGGAGCTGGTCCTCTACATCAGCGCCTAGGCCTCAACCTTGTCATGCCGACGAAAGTCAGCATCCATGAACGCCTGCCTGGTCCAGCTTGCTATCGCGCTGTTCATGGATCCCGGATCAAGTCCTGGAGGACGGACAAGGTGGTGGCCTAGCCGAGCGCCGCTTCCACCTGATCGTGAAAATGGCGGATGCCGGTTTCGAGCGTGCCGAGCGTGATCGTCTCGAGCGAGCCCGAGGCGAGGCCGCTCTGGCCCAATGCGGCGGCGTGATAATCCTCGGCGCCGAACACGCCCTCGTCGAGCAACGTCCAGCTCCGCTCCCAATGGTCGATTTCCTCCGGCGTCGTCGGCGCCTCGGGGATCAGCATGAAATCCTCGACCAGGGTGCGGCCCGTCTCCTGCGGCATCAGCACCATCAGGTTCACATAATCGGGGCTCATGATCATGATCGTCGCCGGGAAGAGCTGATAGGCGAAGGTGATCACCGCGCGCAGCGCCGGCCAGTCATTGTGATCGATCTCGGAAAGATAGTCGGTGCGGCCGACCGCCGAGCGCTGGTGGATGCCGATGAAATCGCCGACCGTGATCCCGTCGGTGAAGAAGCGGGCGATGGTCTGCGCGTGGAGCCGCTGGACGTGGTAGCTTTCCAGGAAGGCGTCCATGATCAGCTTCCAGTTCGACGCGACGTCATGGACGCGGCGGCGGAAGAGATGGTGGCCCGCCAGCCCGAACGCATCGAATTCGGGGGCGAGCGCATGGGCGTCGGCGAAATCCGATTCCTCGCGCGCGAACCAGATCAGCCCGCCCGCCTCGACGTTCGGCAATTCCTTCAGATGGTGATCGGCCTTGTCGAGACCGGGGAAGCTGTCCGGGCGCGGCATGGCGGCGAGGTTGCCGTCCGCCGTGTAGGTCCAGGCATGATAGGGGCAGACTATGCGTGGACACTTCACGGCGTCCCCGGCCTCGATCAGCCGCGTGCCGCGATGCCGGCAGACGTTCCAGAAGACGTGGGCGACGCCTTGCTTGTCCCGGGTCAGCAGCAGCGGCATGCCGAAGCCGTCATGCGCGACCGCCATGTTGGGCTCGGGCAGCAGCGCGGAGGGCGCGATCACCATCGGCAACGTGTCGAACAACGTCGCCTTCTCCGCGGCGAAGCGGGCCGGATCGGTATAGACCGAGGCGGGGACGGTGGTGACGCCCGCGCCCATGCGCGCCGCCCCGGCGACGATCTCGCGGGCGAGGTTGAGCTGGCCCGCCGTGGGGCGCTGCCGGATCGGCATGTCCATGGTGCGATTGTGCGCCTGACGCGAACGTAAGGCAAGTTTCGGCCCTGCCGTAAGGGCTAGGCGAGCGCATCCGACTCGTTACAAGTGGGCCATGAGCAGAAGCCAGCTTGCCGCTATCATCATCGTGGCCGTGATCGGCCTCGGTTACCTCTTCGCCCGCTATGCCGGCCGCTGGATGCCGAGACAGGTCCGGCCTTATTTCGAGCGCGAACCGATGGCCGTCTTCTTCCTCGGCGTCTCCTCCGGCTTTCCTTATGCGATGATCGGCGCGACGCTGACCAGCAGGCTCGCACAGGACGGGATCGACCCCAAGGAGGTCACCGCCTTCACGCTCGCGATCCTGGTCTACAATCTGAAGCCTTTCTGGGCCTGGATCGTGGACGGCGTGTACATTCCGGTGCTCGGCCGGCTGGGGCAACGCGTCTCCTGGCTGATCGTGGCCGGGCTGATGGTCATCGCCGCGGTCGCCAATCTCGCCTTCCAGGACCCGGCCGCCAATCTGATGCAGACCGCGGTGGCGGCGATTCTCGTCGCCTTCGCCGGCGCCACCTATGACATCGTGATCGACGGCTATCGCATCGAGATGCTCAAACCCGAGCAACTCGGCGTGGGTTCGGGCATGACCCAATATGGCTGGCGGATCGGCTCGGTCATGTCGGGTGCGCTGGCGCTGTTCGTCGCCGCGCGATACGGCTGGGAGCTTGCCTATCTCGCCTGTGCGGTCTTCGCGTTGCCGGCGATGCTGACCGGGCTCGTCATGGGCGAGCCCGAGCGACACCGCGACATCGCGGCGCGAAAGGGCATTTCCGAACTCTGGGTGTCGATCGCCGGGCCATTCAAGGAGTTCTTCCAGCGCCACGGCGCCTGGCTCGTCCTGCTTTTCATCCTGCTCCACAAGATCGGCGACACGCTCGGGCAGCTCGTGCTGCGGCTGCTGCTCAACGACATGGGGTATAGCAATGACGAGATCGCCATCTACGACGTCGGCATCGGCTTCTGGGCCTATTTGATCGGCATCTTCGTCGGCGGCATCCTCTATGCCTCGATGGGGATGAAGCGCTCGGTGCTGCTCAGTCTCGTGCTGATGGGCGTGTCGAACGCCACCTTCGCCTTCCTGGCGATGGGGGCGAAGACCAATTTAGGCCTCGCCGGCTGCATGGCCTTCGAAAATTTCGCCAGCGGCATCGGCGGCGTCGTCGTGGTCGCCTATTTCTCGGCGCTCACCGATCTCAGGTTCACGGCATCGCAATATGCGCTGATCTCGGCGGCATCGAGCGTCGTCGGACGGCTGCTGACCGGGACGACCGCCGGGGCGATGGTGGAGTCGCTCGGCTTCGTGAATTTCTACTGGTTCACGACCGTCATCGCCCTGCCGGGCATCCTGCTCTTCTGGTGGATGATCCGGACCGGCCTGGTCGATTCCGCGATGGGCACGGCGGGCAAGGAAGGCGAGAGCGACGCCCGGGCGGAAGCCCAGTCGCCGGGCTAGCCCCCTCGTGCCCTTCATCGCCGGCTCGATCGTTCTGCTCGTGCTCTGCGGGATCCATTGCATCGTCTACAAGAAGCATATCGCCTGGATCCTGATCCTCGTCATGTTCCCCCTGCTCGGGCCGCTCGCCTACATCCTCGTCGAGATCCTGATCCCGTTCGGGCAGCGGCGCGAGCTGAAGGCGGCGCGCGAGCGGATCGTCGAGCGGATCGACCCCGAACGCGAGATCCGGGCCGCGCGCGAGGCGCTCGACATGGCCGATACGGTCGCGAACCGGATGCGTTTCGCCGACGCGCTGGCGGCGCAGGGGCGCTGGCCGGACGCGGTCGTCCAGTACGAGCAGGCCGATGGCAAGACGCCGGCGGCGGCGGACCGGACGATCCGCCTTCGCCTCGCCACCGCCTGCTTCGAGGCCGGGCAAGCGGCGCGGGCGCGGGAATTGCTCGAGGCGTTGCCGGACACCGGCCCGCAGATCGAGCGGGATAGGCTTGCCTTGCTGCACGCCCGCCTGCTCGAGGAGGCGGGGGAGAGCGAGCAGGCGCTCGCCATCTACGCTGAAATCGGCGAGCGCATGGCCGGGGCCGAGGCGCAGTGCCGGCGCGCGGGGCTGCTGATCGCGCTCGGGCGGCGGCGGGAGGCGCTGCAGCCGCTCGCCGACGCCGGGCGGCGCGCCCGGCACATGGATCCCTATTTACGGGCGAAGGATGGCGAGATGTACGATTGGGCGGCGGCGACGCTCGCCGAGCTGCGCGCCGAATATGGTCAGTCGGGCAGCTGAGCATTGGCCATGAGAACCGTGCCCGCCAGATAAAGCGAGCCCATGATCAGCACGACCGGCGGCCGCGCGCGGTCGGCGTGGCGGGCGATCC
>DATINU010000148.1:0-5710 GCA_035473955.1 Allosphingosinicella sp. | reverse complement strand
CGATTACCGGCTCACCGTCACCAACGACCGGCCGGTGCCGATCGACTATGAGGCCGCGTTCAACCGCCATGACGACCAGCGGCTGCGGCCGCGCGAGGCCATCGGCAGCCGCGACGGAGTCCCGCTCTGGGCGGTGACCATCCCGGCCAATGGCAGCGCCTCGCTCCGCTACCGGATCAGGGAGGTCGGGAACCGGGATGAGAGCTGAGTCCATGCCATGCGTCCGCCTCTTCCTGTCCGCCCTGCTTGCCTTGTCGGCCTCGTCGGCCTTTGCGCAGACCATCGTCGCCTCCCCGCGGCCGGACCGGGTGGCGGTCACCGTCTATCGGGATCCGAATCGCGGCGCGGGCGATGCCTTCGATCTGGGCTGGCTGAACGGCTTTGCGCTGATCAGCGAGACCCGGCAGGTCGCGCTCCCGGCCGGCGAAGCGGTGATTCGCTTCGAAGGTGTCGCGGGCGGGATCATCCCGCAAAGCGCGATCGTCACCGGCTTCCCGGACGGCATCGTCGAGCGCAACCGCGATGCCTATCTGCTTTCCCCCGCCACCTTGCTCGATCGCTCGCTGGGGCGGCGCGTCCATCTCCGCCGCACCTCGCACGCCACCGGCGCGGTGACCGAGGAGGAGGCGGTGATCATGACCGGCGCGGACGGTGCCGTCGTGCTGCGGACGGCGGCCGGCTATGAAGCGCTGCGCTGCACCGGCCTTCCAGAGACAATCCGCTATGACGGGGTCCCGGCCGAACTGACGCCGACCCCGACGCTTTCGGTCCGCGCGCGCAACGCGCAGCCGGTGACGGCGACCGTCACCCTCTCCTACCTCGCCACCGGCTTCGATTGGCAGGCCAATTATATCGCCCAGCTCGCGCCCGATGGCCGCCACGCCGATCTGTTTGCCTGGCTGACGCTGGCGAGCACCGACGAGACCAGCTTCCCCGACGCCCAGACGCAGGCCGTGGCCGGCAACATCAACTATACCGAGCCCCAGCGGCAGCCGCGCGAAGGCGGCCCGCTCAACCTCGATTGCTGGCCGTCCGCGACGACGAGCGACATTCCGCTCGAGGAGCTGGCGCGGATGAACCGCATGGTGGCGCCGGCGCCGATGGTGGCGCAATTCGGCTCCAGCATCGTCGTCACCGGCACCCGGGTGCGCCGCCCCAATCTGGAATCGACGTCGCCGATCACCACGATCACCGCCGAGCAGGAGGCGCTCGGCGATCTCAAGCTCTACCGGATTCCGGTGCCCGTCACCGTCGCGGCCAACGGCCAGAAGCAGATCGCCTTGCTCACCCAGCCGCGCGTGCGGGTGGAAATGGTCTACCGGCAGCGTCTCTATCTCGCCAGCTGGGAGGATGCGGAGCGCGAGCCGGAGGGGGTGCCGCTCTATCTCGTGACCCGCAACCGCGAGGCTGACGGGCTGGGCCTGCCGCTGCCGGCCGGCACCGTCGCTTTGTTCGCGCAGGGGCCGGACCGGCCGATCCTGCTCGGCGAAGCGACCATGGCCGATCGCGCGGTCGAGGAGGATGTCGAGGTCGAATTCCAGGCCTCGCCGCTGGTCCGCGCCGAGGTACGGGGACTCAAGGCGAGCAATCGCGGGCGCGATTACGAGTTGATCGTGACCAATGCCCGCGACCGCCCCGTCCGTTTCGAGGCGGAGTTCCAAGACGAACTCCGCCGCTTCCGCCCGAGCCGCCGCGTTTTCGAGCGCGACGGCATGCGCATCTGGGCCGCCACCATTCCGGCCAACGGCCGGACCGTGTTCCGCTTCCGGGTTTTGCGCGGGCCTGACCAGGACTGAATTCGCTGTCGCCGCGCAGTAATGTTGGCGGCGCATCGGCAATCCGCCTAGTCTTCGAAATTCCGGCCGAGTCGCGGGCCGGCCGACGTAAGATATGGGGAGGAAGCCATGGAAAATGATCCGATCGGAACCGCTTCGGTAAGCTGGCTCGACAGCTGCGGCCAAGTCCATCTCCGCGTTTATTCGAGCGATGGCTACAATGTCATCGAGCGCTGCTGGGACAGCTCCGGCGCCTGGACCAATGGCGGCTTCAATGCGCCCGGCGATCAGGTCTCCGCGACCTGCTGGCAAAGCAGCGCCGGCGCGAATATTCGCGTCTACTGCAATTTCGAGGGCAAGACCGTCGAATATTGCTGGGATGCCGGCGGCTCCGGCTGGTATCAGGGCGCCTACACGACGGAGTAGGCGGCTAAGCCCGTTTGACCGGGCGGGGGAGGTGATTCTCGTCCAGCGCCACGAAGGTGAAGACGCCTTCGGTGACCTTCACCTCGCGGCTGCCGCGGTCGCGGGTCGCGATCACGTCGATGCGGATCGCGATCGAGGTGCGGCCGATCCGTTCGACGCGGGCATAGACCGAGATCAGGTCCCGGAGCAGGATCGGCTCGAGGAAGGTCATCGCCTCGATCGCCACGGTGGCGACCGAGCCGTCGGCCTCGCGGCTGGCGATGATCCCGGCCGCGATGTCCATCTGGGAAAGCACCCAGCCGCCGAAGATGTGGCCGTTGGCGTTGATATCGCTCGGTCCCGGCACGACGCGCAAGGTGGGCTCGCCTTTCGTTTCAGTCATCGTCGCTCCAGTCGTTGCGATTGGCTTCCTCGTCATGGCCGCTGCGGCTCGACAGGAAGACGAGCCCCATCAGCCCGGTTCCGACGAGGATGGTGAGGCCGACACCCGCGATGGTCGCGATCATCATGTGGATCGGCACCGGCTCGCCGAAGCTCTTCAGATAGACGAGGGAGAGCAGGACGCAGACGATCGCAACCAGCAACATCCACTTCATCGTCGCCTTGTAGCGCGCCCAGGCCTCGGCCGCCCGCCCGTCATCGGGCGGCCGCCTGTCGGGCGGGATGGGGTCGTGCTGCGGCATGGCTTCCATTTGGCCTCCGGCCATGGGATCATCAAGGCCCGAGTCGCGTTGGATCCACAGGGAGAAGCGACATGACCATCGCCGCCATCCTCCAGTCCAAGGGAAGCGAAGTGCTGACCGTAGGCGGCGGCACGTCCGTCCGGGAGGCCGTCACCCTGCTCGCCGAGCGCAAGATCGGCGCGGTGCCGGTGGTCGAGGGCGGGCGCGTCGCCGGGATCATGTCGGAGCGCGACATCATCTATTGCCTGCAGAGCGACGGCGCCGCGGTGCTCGATTGGGAAGTGGCGCGGATCATGACCGCGCCGGCGATCACGGTGACGCCCGAGACCGAGATCATGAGCGCGCTCTCGCTGATGACGCGGCGGCGGATCCGCCATCTGCCGGTGGTCGAGGGCGAGGAGCTGATCGGCCTCGTCTCGATCGGCGATCTCGTGAAGCACCGGATGGACAAGATCGAGGCCGAGGCGGCCGCGATGCTGAGCTATATTCAGAGCGTCTGAGGCTTGGCGGGGCGGATGAGGCGCAGCGCCTCGTCCACCACCGCGCGCTCGAACACGAACAGCAGCCCGGCATAAGCGGCGGCGCCGACCCCGACCAGGGTCGCCAGCCGGACCGCGTCGCCCAAAGGCGGCAGCAGCGCATCGGCCGCCCAGACGATCCCCGCCATCACCCCCGAGGCCGCGAAGCCCGGCGCGATCGCCCCCAGCAGCTCACGGCGGCCGATCTCGAGCACCGGCCTCGACAGCTCGATCGTCGCCGCGAGCAGCACCGCCATGCCGCCAAGCCAGGCCCAGGCGAGGCCGATGACGCCCCACTGGATGCCGGCGAGGAAGACCGCGGGCAGGAACAGCGCGCCGACCAGGCCGGTCCGCACCGCGAGTCCGGGCCGGCCGAGCGCGTTGGTCGCCGGCGCGAACAGGATCTGCAGCGTCATCAGCGGCATCGCCATGGCGAGGATCGGCACCAGCGGCACGACTTCCCCCCATTTCGCGCCGAGCACGGCATGGACGAACGGCCCCGCCGTCACCGCCAGCCCGAAATAGAAGGGGAGGACGACGAGCATGATCAACCGCACCGATTTCAGGAAGGCGGGGCGGATCACGTCGCGCTGGCCCTGGATCCGCGAATAAGCGGCGAAGGCGACCTCGTTGAGCGGGGGGACGAACTTCGCTGCCAATATCTGCGTCAGGAAAAGCGCGGTCGTGTAGATGCCGAGCGCGTGCGGTTCGAGCAGGCGGCCGGCGATGAAGATGTCGGCCTGACTCTGCGCGAACCAGCAGGCCTGCACCGCGACCATGGCCCCGCCATAGCGCAGCATCGTCCCCGCCCCGTCGAAGCGGAAGCGCGGGCGGATCTCCCAGATTCGCGCCGCGATGACGTAGCCGACCGCCCGGCTGAACCAGAGCGCGCCCGGCGCCGCCACCAAGGTCCAGATGCCTAGCCCCCCATAAGCGCAGGAGATTGCGGTCAGCGCGCTGAGCGCGGCCGCGATCAGGTCGATTCGCGACTGGCGCTTGAATTCGAGCCGGCGGACCAGGAGGGCGTGGCCGAGCGCGGTGAACGGATTGGCGAGGAAGAACAGCGCCTGCACCCGCAGCAGGTCCGCCACCATCGGCTGGTGGAAATAGGCGGCGGCGAGCGGCGCGGCGGTCACCTGCAGCGCCGCCAGCATCGCGTTCATCAGGATCAGCATGGCGAAGGCCTGGCCGATCTTCACCTTGTCGGTGCGCTCGTCGCGGACCAGCGAGCTCGCGAATCCCCAGCCGTTGAACAGGGTGAGGAAGGTGAGAATCACCCCGGTCATCGCCACCAGCCCGTAATCGGCGGGCTCCAGCATGCGGATGACGAGGAAGGTCGAGGTCCAGGCGATCAGCTGGCCGATCAGCTGGCTGCCCGAGCGCCAGATCACGCCCGCCTTCACCCGCTGGGCGAATCCGGGATCGCGCCCCTCTGCGAAAGAGGCGTTTTCGGCCGTCGCGGCCGGGCTTTGCGCGGGTGCATCCATCTGCGCGCGGCTCTATCGCAAAGGGGTTAAGCCCCCGTTGAGGATCGCCCTGCCGCGCCCTTTGAAAACTTTTCGAAAAAGACTGTTGACGGGCAGGGGTGCCACCCATATATGCGCCCTTCACCGACGGGGCAGGGCAGCTGCCTAACCTCGTTTGCGTCTCTCTTAACCGTTCACCGGTAGCCCGGCTCACACCGGGGAGAGAAACGTGTCGGCTCTTTGACATTGTCGGTTTAGATGAAGGGACATGTGGGCGGCGGCCCCGGTCGCCAGCGGCTTCAAGGCGCTGGATGATCGGTCAAAACAAGCCGTTCCTTAACGAGTCTTCGGCGGAGCTTGCTCCAACGGGTCTCGAATGTCCTCTTACATATCCACAGTAATATGTATTTGTGCAGGAACGGCTCCTTGAAAGCCGGCCCTCAACCGTTCGCCGTTTTCCCGGCGGGCATGAGGATCGGACATAAACTTGAGAGTTTGATTCTGGCTCAGAACGAACGCTGGCGGCATGCCTAACACATGCAAGTCGAACGAGACCTTCGGGTCTAGTGGCGCACGGGTGCGTAACGCGTGGGAATCTGCCCTTAGGTTCGGAATAACTCAGGGAAACTTGAGCTAATACCGGATAATGTCTTCGGACCAAAGATTTATCGCCTAGGGATGAGCCCGCGTAGGATTAGCTTGTTGGTGAGGTAAAGGCTCACCAAGGCGACGATCCTTAGCTGGTCTGAGAGGATGATCAGCCACACTGGGACTGAGACACGGCCCAGACTCCTACGGGAGGCAGCAGTGGGGAATATTGGACAATGGGCGAAAGCCTGATC
>DATINU010000147.1:0-8868 GCA_035473955.1 Allosphingosinicella sp. | reverse complement strand
CCCATCATGCCGGCCAGTGGGACGCGCTACGCTCGCTCCACGTCGCCGAGAGCGAGGTCGAGGCGGCGTGTCGCCGCGCGCTTGGCGGCGTCCCGATCGGCCGGCTGGTCGATATCGGCACCGGGACGGGGCGGATGATCGAATTGTTCGGCCCTAAGGCCGATCAGGCGCTCGGCATCGACCGCAGCCCCGAAATGCTCCGCCTCGCCCGCGCCAAGCTGGCCGAGGCCGGGCTCGACCGCGCCGAACTGCGTCAGGGCGACATGTACGCTTTGCCCTTGCCCTCGGGCGCGGCCGACACGGTGATCATTCATCAGGTGCTCCACTATGCGCAGAATCCGGCCGCGGCGGTGGCGGAGGCGGGGCGGCTGCTGAGCACCGGCGGGCGCCTGCTGATCGTCGATTTCGCGCCGCACGAGCGCGAGGAATTGCGCAGCACCGATGCCCATGTCCGCCTGGGCTTCGCCGACGAGGCCGTCGTCAAGCATTGCGAGGAGGCGGGGCTCAGCGGCCGCGTCGTCGAGCATCTGGGCGGCGGCGAACTGACCGTCACCATCTGGCTGGCGGAACAGCCCGAGAACCGGCTGAGGGAAGTCGCATGAGCCCGCTCGGCACCATCCTGTCGCAGCCCGGCAAGCCGCTGTTCGAGGACGCGGCGGGCGATATCGAGGTCAGCTTCGAATTCTTCCCTCCGAAGACCGACAAGATGATGGAGACGCTGTGGGAGAGCGTGCAGACGCTCGTGCCGCTGGCCCCGCGCTTCGTCTCGGTCACCTACGGCGCCGGCGGCTCGACCCGCGAACGCACCCACGACACGGTGGTCCGGATCCAGCGCGAGACGCCGATCCACGCCGCCGCGCACCTCACTTGTGTCGAGGCCAGCAGGGGCGAGATCGACGACATCGCCCGCGCCTATTGGGACGCGGGCATCCGCCATATCGTCGCCTTGCGCGGCGATCCGCCCGAGCCCGGCAAGCCCTTCGCGCCGCATCCCGAAGGCTATCAGAACGCGGCCGATCTGGTTGCGGGGTTGAAAAAGGTCGCGCCTTTCGAGATTTCGGTGGCCTGCTATCCCGAATGCCATCCGGATTCGCCGGACGCGGCCTTCGATCTCGACAATCTGAAGCGCAAGATCGATGCCGGCGCGGATCGGGCGATCAGCCAGTTCTTCTTCTCGCCGAGCTGCTTCCTGAAGTTCCGCGACGCCGTCGCCGCGGCGGGGATCGATGCGGAGATCACGCCGGGCATCCTGCCGGTCTCCAACGTCGCCCAGACGCGCAAGTTCGCGGCGATGTGCGGCGCGGCCATCCCCGTCTGGCTCGACCGGCTGTTCGAGGGGCTGGACGATCTGCCCGCCGCCCGCCAGCTCGTCGCCGCGACGGTGGCGGCGGAGCTTTGCGGTCAGCTCTATCAGGGGGGCGTGCGCCAATTCCATTTCTACACGTTGAACCGCGCCGAGCTCAGCTACGCCATCTGCCATCTGCTCGGCCTGCGCCCCAGGGAAACCAGCCGTGAACATCGCCGAACAGCTTAGGGCCGCCGCGGCGGAGCGGATCCTGGTCAAGGACGGCGCCTACGGGACGCAGGTGCAGGCGCGCAAGCTGCAGGAGGCCGATTATCGCGGCAGCCTGGAACTGACGCTCGACCAGAAGGGCAATAACGACCTCCTGAACCTGACCAGGCCCGAACTCATCCGCGAAATCGCCGCGAGCTTCGCCGAGGCTGGCGCGGACATCCTCGCCACCAACACCTTCAACGCCAACCGGATCAGCCAGGCCGATTACGGCGCGGAGCATCTGGTGAAGGAGATCAATGCGGCCTCGGCGCGGATCGTGCGCGAGGCGGCCGACGCCGCCGGCGGCACGCGCTGGGTGGTCGGCGCGCTCGGGCCGACGAACAAGACGCTCTCGCTCTCGCCCGACGTCAACGATCCGGGCTATCGCGAGGTCGATTTCGATTTCGTCTCGGACGTCTATGTCGAGCAGATCGAGGGGCTGCTCCAAGGCGGCGTCGATGCGGTGCTGATCGAGACCGTGTTCGACACGCTGAACGCCAAGGCCGCGATCCACGCCGCCCGCCGGGTCTCGCAAGACCTGCCGATCATGCTCTCGATGACGATCACCGATCTGTCGGGGCGCAACCTTTCCGGCCATTCGATCGAGAGCTTCTGGGCCTCGGTCCGCCACGCGCGGCCGGTGACGATCGGGCTGAACTGCTCGTTCGGCGCGGCGCAGCTGCGCCCGCATCTCGCCGCGCTGGCGCCGCTCGCCGACACGCTCGTCATGGCCTATCCCAATGCGGGCCTGCCCAACGATCTCGGCGATTATGACGAATGCCCGGAGACCACGGCGGCGCAGGTCCGTCAATGGTGCGAGCAGGGCATCGTCAACATCATCGGGGGCTGTTGCGGCACCACTCCCGCGCACATCCGCGCCATCGCCGACACGGTCCGCCAACATCCGCCCCGCGCGATTCCGGCCGTCGAGCGGCTCACCCGCCTTGCCGGCATCGAGCCGATGACCCTCGCCGCCTAACCCATGTCCGACACGCTCCGCAGCACTTTCGTCAACATCGGCGAGCGCACCAACGTCACCGGCTCGGCCCGCTTCAAGAAGCTGATCATGGCCGACGATTATGCCGCCGCGGTCGAGGTCGCCCGCCAGCAGGTCGAGAACGGCGCCCAGGTGATCGACGTCAACATGGACGAGGGCCTGCTCGACGCTGAGGCGGCGATGGTCACCTATTTGAAGCTGATCGCCGCCGAGCCCGACATCGCCCGCGTGCCGATCATGATCGACAGCTCGAAATGGTCGGTGATCGAGGCCGGGGTCAAATGCGTCTCGGGCAAGCCGATCGTCAATTCGATCAGCATGAAGGAGGGCGAGGAAGAGTTCCTCGCCCACGCCCGCAAGGTGCGGGATTACGGGGCGGCGGTCGTGGTCATGGCCTTCGACGAGACCGGGCAGGCCGACACGAAGGAGCGCAAGGTCGAAATCTGCGCGCGCGCCTACGATCTGCTCCTCGCCGAGGGCTTCCCGCCCGAGGACATCATCTTCGATCCCAACATCTTCGCGGTCGCCACGGGGATCGACGAGCATCGCAACTATGCCGTCGATTTCATCGAGGCATGCCGCGAGATCAAGGCGCGCTGCCCGCACGTCCATCTTTCCGGCGGGCTTTCGAACCTCAGCTTTTCGTTCCGCGGCAACGAGCCGGTGCGCCGGGCGATGCACTCGATCTTCCTCTACCACGCGATCCCCGCCGGGCTCGACATGGCGATCGTCAATGCCGGCCAGCTCGACGTCTACGACACGATCGACCCGGAGCTTCGCGAGGCCTGTGAGGACGTGATCCTCAATCGCCGCCCAAAGGAAGGGGGCGACGCGACCGAGCGGCTGGTCACGCTCGCCGAGAAATATCTGGGTTCCGATCCGGTCCGCGAGAAGGCCGAGGCCAAATGGCGCGGCTGGGACGTCGCCAAACGGCTCGAACATGCCTTGGTCAAAGGCATCGACGCGTTCGTCGTCGAGGATACCGAGGAAGCCCGGCTCACCAAGGCGCGGCCGATCGAGGTGATCGAGGGCCCGCTGATGGACGGGATGAACGTGGTCGGCGACCTGTTCGGATCGGGCAAGATGTTCCTGCCGCAGGTGGTGAAGTCCGCGCGCGTGATGAAGAAGGCGGTCGCCCACCTCATCCCCTATATCGAGGCGGAGAAAGAGAAGAGCGGCGTCTCCACCGCCAAGGGCCGGATCGTGATGGCGACCGTGAAGGGCGACGTCCACGATATCGGCAAGAACATCGTCGGCGTGGTCCTGCAGTGCAACGGCTACGAGGTGATCGATCTCGGCGTGATGGTGCCCTGGTCGGAGATCCTCAAGGCCGCGAACGAGAATGACGCGGATATGATCGGCCTGTCCGGTTTGATCACGCCTTCGCTCGACGAGATGGTGACGGTTGCCGAAGAAATGCAGCGTGCGGAAATGACCCTACCGTTGCTGATCGGCGGCGCGACCACATCGAAGGTGCATACGGCGCTGCGCATCGACCCGGCTTATGAAGGGCCGGTCATCCACGTGCTCGACGCCAGCCGCGCGGTCGGGGTCGCTTCGAGCCTCGTCTCCGACACGCAATGCGCGCCGCTGATCGAGAAGACCGCGGCCGATTACGCGCAGGTCCGCGATGCCCGCGCCGGCAGGGGTCAGAGCGAGCTGTCGACGCTCGAAGAAGCGCGCGCCAACGCTTTTCCTTACGACTCCGAAGGGAGGGCGCCCGCGCCGCAGCGCCCCGGCCTGCATCACTTCAACGACTGGCCGATTCGCGAGCTCAGGGATCATATCGACTGGACGCCCTTCTTTCGCGCCTGGGAGCTGGCGGGCAATTATCCGGCGATCCTCAAGGACGAGGTGGTCGGCGAGAGCGCGAGGAGCCTCTTCGCCGACGCGCAAGCCATGCTCGACAAGATTATTGCCGAGCATTGGCTGCATGTCCGCGGCACCGTCGGCCTGTGGCGCTGCCGGCGCGAGGGCGACGACATCCTTGCCCTCGCCGGCAATGACGAGACCCGCCTCGCCATGTTGCGCCAGCAGGTGAAGAAGCGCGAGGGGCGGGCGAATATGTGCCTCGCCGATTTCATCGACCCGGCGGGCGAGGACTGGCTCGGCGGCTTCGCGGTCGCGGTGCACGGGATCGAGCCGCATCTCGCCCGCTTCAAGGCCGACAATGACGATTATTCGGACATCCTCCTGAAGGCGCTCGCCGACCGGCTGGCGGAAGCCTTCGCGGAGCGACTGCACGGCCATGTCCGCGAATCGGTCTGGGGTTATGCCGGCACCGAGCACCTGACCAACCAGCAGCTGATCCGCGAATCCTATACGGGCATCCGCCCGGCGCCCGGCTATCCGGCCTGCCCGGACCACAGTTTGAAGCCGATCCTCTTCAAGATGCTCGGCGGCGAGCCCGCCGGCGTCACGTTGACGGAGAGCTTCGCGATGCTGCCGACTTCGGCCGTCTCCGGCTTCTATTTCGGCCATCGCGACAGCCAGTATTTCGGCGTCGCCCGCATCGGCCGCGACCAGCTCGAGAATTATGCGGCGCGTCGCGGGGTTTCTCTGGAGGAAGCCACGCGCTGGCTGCGGCCCAATCTGGACTGACGGTCCAGCCATCGTGGGTTCATCTTTCTGCCGTCACCAAGACGGGGTCGAAAGGAGGAACGCTATGACGAGATCGAGAAAATTGGTCGTGTTCGCGGCTGCCTTTGCCGCGGCCGTGCCGATGGCGGCAATGGCTCAGGACGACCCGCCGGCGACGACGGAAGTCCCCGACGACGTGTATGAAGTCCAGACCGGCACCCGGATCCAGCATATCGTCGTGATCGGCGCGATGCGGGATCGCAGCGCAACCCAGCGGGCCGAGACGCCCGCCGACCGGCGTACGCCCGAGCTTCCCGTCACCTACGAGGATGCTCCGTCCGGCAACTGAAGCATGCTGACAGGGGTGAGGGTCCAGACCGTGGCCGGCAACGGTCGTGACGGAGCGGATTTTGGGTCAGGGCAAGGAGCGGGGCGGGAGCGATGCTAAACGCATCGTGACCGACGCTGCGACGTAGCCCTGGCCCAAAAGCCGCCCGCCGCTTCGCGGTCGCGGCCATTGCCGGCCACGGGTCTGGACCCTTAGGCCGCCGGGCGGGCCCTGACCTCGGTCATGCCCTGCCATTCCAGCAAACCCGCCAGCTGATTGGCCGCCTCGATCGAGCGGGCGTCGCCGTCGCCGACGATCAGCGCGATGTGGGTGCTGTCGAACCGGTCGAGCGCCGCATCGAAGCTTTTCCATTCGCCATCGACATAGGCCAGCACCCAGGAGTGCGGCATGAAGACATTGCCGATGCCGTGATAGGCGTCGCGCGAATAGACGAGGCCGCTCGCCACCCGCGTCGGGATGCCCACCGCTCGCCCCAAAGTGGCGAGCAGGACCGCTGCTTCGGTGCAATCGCCGGCGCGGCGCACCAGCGTCTCGAGCGCCGAATAATGACCGCCGAACTCGACCCGCGGCATCAGCCGCGTCACCCGCGCCGCGAGCGCCTCCATCCGCTGCGCCTCCGAATTGCCCGAACGGGCATAGGTCGCCGCGATCGCCCGGATGCGGGGATGATCGCTTTGCAGCCAGCGCGTGGGGCGCAGCGCCTCGGCCCGGCCGGCCTCGCTCTCGGCGAGGCCGGGGCCGCACGTGGCGCAGATATCGACCGTGACGGTGCCCGGCGCGCCTGGGGCGGCGGCCACGCGCTGCTCCGTCGTCTGCGGCAGGTCGAAGGCGAGGCCGCCCTTGAAACCGAAGCGGTACCTTATGTGCCCCTGGAGCGCATTGCCCTGAATCCGGTAGGGCGAATCCACCTGGGCGTTGCGGAGCATGGAATAGGGCGCCCGCGCCCGTAGCGCCGTCGCCCTGTCGGTCGGGCGGATCGTGATGTTCGTGCCGAAGCTCGGCTGGGTGAGCTCGACGATGCGGTTGTCGCGGTCGAGCAGCAGCCGCGCGACCGCGCGGAGCGAGGCCCCCTCGTAGCGCTTGCGGAGCACGGCGATCCGTCCCTGGGCATCGGACGCCGCGCCCGGCGCGGCCTCGATCACCACCCGGTCGATCGTCCTCGCGCCGAGGTTGAAATCCTGGAATTCGAGCCGCGGCGTCGTCTCGCGGTTCCAGGTCCGAAGCAGGCCGCTGCCGCCGTCGAAGCGCACGTCCGCGGGGAGAGGCATGCCGGTCGACCAGCGTTCGGTGCGGGTCCGGTGCGAAATCTCGGCGCGGCCGTTCTCGATCCGGGCTTCGGTCCGCGACCAGCCCGTTCCGGTCTGCGAATATTCGCTGAGCCAGACGATCCGGCCCGTCCGGTCGCGGCGGGCGATCGATTCCGAGGAAATCCGGAGGATCGGCTGATCCAGCTCCTGCAGCTGGACCTCGGAGGTATCGACCGATTCCGGACCGTCGCCGCTCCAGCGTTCGACATGCGCGGCGTGGCCGATGATCCGGTCCCCATCGGCGAGGATCGCATAATAGCGGACATTGTCGCGCGGGGCCGCGGCGCCGCAGAGGAACAAGGCCGTCAGGGCCATCGCGGAACGCTTCACCATTTCATAGGCATAGCCCGGCCGGCCGCCTTGTCCAAACCGATTGGCGCTCAGGCCACGCCGGTACGCAATTGCTTCAGCAGCCAGTCGTTCAGCCGCACGTCGACGACGAGGTGAATCCGGTCGCTCGCGCCATGATTGGTGACGCTGTGCGGATCGGAGAGGCGCAGATACCAGATCTCGCCCGGGCGCATCGGTACGGGGCGGCGGTTGAGGAAGAAGGTCACCGCGTCGTTGGTGACAATCGGGATGTGGAGCCGGGCGGTGCCGTTCACCGCATCGGGATCGAAATCGTCATGTTCGAGGATCGCCGAGCCCGCGGTGAGCCGCATCAGCCGCGCCGTTTTGAGCGGGCAGCGCAGGCTCGCCAGCGCGGCGGCGAGCGCGGGCGCGCGCTCCAGGAAATGCGTATCGACGAAGCCGGCGGCCATCGGATGCGTGCCGATCATCCGCGACCTGTGCGTCTCGCCGGCGGCGGCGCGGAGCGGGATCGCGCTCCATTCGCCTTCGTAGTTGCTGCGGACGAAATGCCGGGTCCAGTCGGCCTCGTCGAAGGCGGCGAGATCGGCGGCGAGCGCGTCGGAATCGAAGGCGAGCGGCAGCCGTACGCGATCGGGCAGGCCCGCCAGTCGGTCCGGCTGTTCGGCGATCTCCATCGCCGCGATGCTATGGGAGCCGCGCCCGCTTGGAAAGACGCCGTTCCCCTCGGCCCGCACACGCGGCTATAGCCCCGGCATGAACCGGGCCGGGGCGTTCCTGCTTTTCCTCCTTGCGTCGCTCTTCGCCGCGACGCCCGCGGCGGCGCAAGGCGGGCGCCATATGGCGGTGCGGCTGGTCCCGGAGACGGCGGCCGCGGCACCGGGCTCGACGATCACGCTCGCCTTCACGATGCGGCCCGCGCCCGGCTGGCACGGCTATTGGCGCAATCCCGGCGATGCGGGGACGGAGCCGCGCGTCCAATGGCGGTTGCCAGCAGGCTGGCGCGCGGGCCCCCTGCAATATCCCGTACCCGACCGGCTGCTGATTTCGGGCCTGATGAACTATGTGTTCGAGCGCGATTATGCGCTGCTCGCGACCGTCGACGTGCCCGCCGGCGCGGAGCCGGGCGCCACCGAGCCGATCGACGCGCGGCTCGATTATCTGGTCTGCACCGACCAGGTCTGCGTGCCCGAGACGGCGACGGTGACCGCCGAGCTGGCCGTCGGCGAGGCGCGCAATCCGAGCCCGCTGTTTCAGGCCTTTCGCCAGGCCCTGCCCCGGCCGCTGGGAAGCGAGGGGCGGTTCGCGCTGGCGAACGGTCGGCTGCGCATCGCCATCCCGTTGCCGGCCGCGACCACGGTCGGCGAGCCCTATTTCTTCCCGGCCACGCCCGACGCGCTCCGCTACGCCGAGCCGCAGCGCATCTCGCGCAACGGCGACATGCTGATCGTCGAGACCGCGCCCGGGCCGGCGGCGGCACAGCTGCGGGCGCTGGAAGGCGTGCTCGAAATCGCGCCCGGCACCGGGCTCGCGCTGACCGCGCGGCCGGGCGCGGTGCCGGCGGCGGGCACGCCGATCGGCACCGGCGCCGAGCCGGAGGCGATGCCGGGCGAGGGACCCGGCATCCTGACGGCGCTGTTGTTGGCGCTGCTCGGCGGACTGGTGCTCAACATCATGCCCTGCGTCTTCCCGATCCTCAGCCTGAAGGCGCTGAACCTAGCCCGCGCGGGCGAAGCGGAGGGCACGGCTCGGCGCGAGGCTTTGGCCTATA